>JAFGDY010000084.1 GCA_016931895.1 Anaerolineae bacterium | reverse complement strand
TAGTTTGAAACCGTTACTTTCAGTAACAATGGTGGATATGTCATTCGACGCCGCTACGCTTACAGGAGAAATCTCCTCAAAACCGTATCTGTAGAAGGGGATTTCTCGGCCTACGGCCTCGAAATGACGTTAGCTTGTCGCTCCACAAAAGTATCGGTCTCATTCTGTTTTTAGTATAGAAGTGAAAAATGAGAAACCAAGAATCTCTAATTTCTAATCTCTACGTCCCCGTGCTTTGATAATGTTTGATGCCGTATCGCCAAAAGAGTAACGCCGCCATCAGGGTGCCCAATCCGGCTGCGGGGGCCAGGAAAGAGGCGATGGGCGGCAGGTTGAACGGGTCGGGTTTATCTAAAAAATAAAGGGCCGGATAATAATTGAGAAAGGCGGCCGGGATGAGGTAAGTAAAAAACCGGCGCAGGCCGTTGGGGTAAATGTGCATGGGGTATGCCATCATCTCGCTGCCGCCGTAGGTAAAAATATTGACCACTTCAATGGACTCAACGGTCCAAAAGGTTATGGTTGCGCCAATGATAAAGAGTCCGCCAAAAAAGCAGACCAGGCTGGCCCACACCAGGGGCAGATAGATGAGTTTAACCACCGTCCACTGAATGTCCAGCAGGGTCAAGGCCAGGCCAAAAATCACTATCCCCTGGCTGATGCGCCCCAAGCGCCGGATAACGAACTCGGAACCTAAAACTTGCAGAGTGATGTTCAGGGGGCGTAACAGCAGTTGGTCAAACGCGCCGCGCCGCACTTGTTGTCCAAAGTAACCGGGGTCAAAACCGCTGAAAATCATGTCCATCGTCCCAAAGGCCGCTTCCACCAGCCCATACAAAAAGGCAACCTCGCCCAAGGTCCAGCCGGCAATGTGGCCAAAGCGTTGAAAAACAAGCACCACGGCCACAAAAAAGGTCGCTAAAATAATGGCTGTGGCTATAATTTCTGCAAAAAAGGCCACCCGGTATTGCAGTTGGGCCTTGATCTGAATGGCGATGAGGCGCCAATAGGTATTAAGCCAAAACCACACGTTATCCCCCCTGAATGACCAAACGGCGCACACCGGCCCGCAAAACTAACTGGCCCAGTCCCGTCAGGATGACCAGCCAAATCACCTGTCCAAGCAGCGCCCACAAAACAGCCCGGCCGGTGAGCACGCCCAGGTAAATCTCAACAATGGTGTTGACCATGGCCGGAAAGGGGGTGAGCCGGCACAAGGTGACAAACCAATCGGGAAAGAAGCGGAGGGGCATAAAAAAGCCCGACATCACCCAGGTAAGGCCAAAGGCAAACCGCCCCAGGCCCAGCGCGTTGGGGGTCCAAAACGCGGCCAGGTTGACCAGAAAACGCCAGGCAAAGCTGACCAGCAAACCCAAAACCAGGGCCACGGCAAAAGCCGACCACTGCCCGGCAGTGGTCGGCAAAGTGATCTCAAAAAGCAGGGCGTAGATAACCATAATGCTCAGGCCGCGCAATACCAGGCTAACTGCGGCCCGGCCCATGTCTTGGGCCAGCCAAAAGTTGAAGTAGCTCAGTGGTTTTAACAGGTCTGCGCCTACCTCGCCGCTATACACCGAATTCATAATCTCGTACCAGCCAAAAATGCTCAGGTAGGCAATGATCGCCTGGGTCAGGCCTGTGTAAGTGATCGCCCCCTGCACCGAGATGTCGGCTACTTCTGGGCGCATGCCGTACAGCGCCACCAACACCGACGCCCGCAAGAGGCCAAAGAAAATATTGGTCAGCAGCCCGGCGATGGTAGCGGCCCGGTAGGTGAGATGCCGCTGTAACGAGAGTTTGCTGATTTCCCAGAATAAACGCATGGTTGGCGGACTCTACAAACATTATGCGCTTCATGGTAAGTTGTGTGACAGGGTAATTCTTAATTTATCAGGTGACAGTCACTTTTCTCTCTATCTAAACAGGAGGTGAGGGCGAATCTCATCGGCTTGAGGTCAATATTGTGCCCCCACACTTTGCGCGCCATTTCCAAATAAAATAAATAGTGATCCAGCGGCACCGTCGGCGGCACGCGGTGGTCGCAAAAACCAATAAAGCCGCCTTCTTCCACCAGCGGGGCCAGGCGATGGACTTCCTGTTCAATCTCTTGTTTAGAGCGAGCCAGAATGTTCTTGTCCATCCCACCCATCATTAATAAATCCCGGCCATACTCCCGGCGGAATTTGAGAGGATCGGCGCCCCAGGTGCCAACCTCCACCGGAAACATGCAGTTAATCCCTGCTTCCAACCATAGGGGAATCAATTTATCAATTTTGCCGTCACAATCTACCCAAATCACGTCCACGCCGTGCCGGTGTAACAAGTCGGCAATGCGGCGGTAGTGCGGCCCCAAATATTGTTTGAAATGCTGCGGACTCAACAGCGGCCCGGCATTGTAGCACATATCCTCCCACATCCCGCAGGCCTCAAAGCATCCGCCGGTTTCCAGCACGCGGCTTAAAACGGCAATAATACAGTCGGCCACGGTGATTACCATCTCCTCAAACCAGGCCGGGTCATCGTACACCACCAGGGAAAGTTTTTCCACGCCCATCCAGTCGCGCAAGCGGCCGTAAAGACTGCCCCCGTGCAGAAACACCGGATGATCCCGTTGCGGGTCGGCCCAAATTTTAACCGGTTTGGCCCAATTGTCAGGATAGCGACCGGGTATGGTGGGGTCGAGCCGGGGTTGGTAATGTCGGCGCCAACTATCCCGGTCAACCAGTAAGTGGCCCACGTGCATGGGGATCGAGGCGGCCACTTTGTTGCGCAGCACTCGCACGCCGTCCTCTTGTTGCACAATCTCGCGCTCGCCCCGGTCTTCAAGCACTATTTCCTCAAACGGAGGCCAGAGCATCACCTTAACCTCCACCTCCATTGGATTGGCTGCGCCGCTGCCCAGGCTGTAATCCATGCCAAAAAAGTCGGCGCTGTTGGCCCGGTTAACATGTTGGGGCAGGCCCTGCTTATGCCAGGCGGGCAGGGTCTCATCCCAAAAATTAAAATCCACCAGCGGCGAGCGATCACGAGGTTGGTAATGCATGGTGGCTCTAAAACGTTGGCGATCATTCATTTATTGTTCTCCTAACTCTTTGGCAGATTTTAGCCAGGATTTTAACACAAGTGGAGACACCGTCAAACTGCTAGGATTTTCAAAAACTGAAATCGGGTGCAGATAGACCTTGTTATTTATTATAACTCTGACTATAAAAATTGCCCCTAACTTTATCCTGTGCTAGACTCAGTCTTGTTCAAAAAAGCAAGCCGGTGAGGTGATGACACCTAAAAGGCATAAGGAGGATACATTTGGAAATCCGAAAAATCGTTTTGATCCATCCCGGTCGTGAGGGCCGTATCTTTGGCAAAGCTCCGGCTGCCTCTTACACGCTGATGCGGCTGGCCTCGCTGGTGCCGGATGAGCTTGACGTGGAAATTTGGGATGAAAATTTGGCCTACCTGGATGACAAAATCCGCACGTTAGGCCGGCACGACCTGGTGGGCATTACCTCAAAAACCTTGGCGGTTGAAACCGCCGAGCGTTATGCGCACCTTGCCCATGTAGCCGGGGTGCAAACCGTGGTGGTAGGGGGAGCGCACGCCACCTTAATGCCGGAAGATGTGGCTCGCTGGGCCGACGTGGTGGTGACTGGCGAGGCTTACCGCACCTGGCCGCAAATCATCAAAGATTTCCAAAACGACTCGCTGAAACCCCACTACAATGATACGGACTGGGCCGATCTCACTGGCGTGGCCCCTTTGACGGACCGGGTGATTGCCCAGGTAGATGAAAACCGCAACTACTGGACCCCCCTGATGGAAATTACCCGGGGCTGTCCGCGCAACTGTTCCTTTTGCACGGCTATTCGCGTGAGCGGTCAGAAAATGCGCTTTCGCCCGGTTGAAGAAATTGTGGAAGAGATTGAACGGCGCAAAATTGACCGCTTTTTTTTAACCGACGACAACTTTGGCCTGGCCTTTGCCATTGACCCGGAATATACCGAAAAATTATTCCTGGCCCTGGAAAAGCTGCCCCTGCGCGGCTGGACCACCCAGGCTGAAATGATGGTGGCCAAATACCCCGAACTGCTCAAACTGGCCCGCCGGGCGCACCTGGACAAATTTTTTATCGGCTTTGAGTCCATCAATCCAGACAATCGGCGCGAGTTAGGCGGCAAAAGCAAAGGTTTGGTCAAACAATACCAGGAAGCTATCAACACCATTCACGCGCACGGCCTGGGCGTGGTGGGCCTTTTTGTGTTTGGCTTCGACGCCGACACTCCCCAGGTAATGTGGGATACCTGGGAGTTTACCAAACAATCCGGCCTGGACAGCATGAGCGCCACCATTTTAACCCCCTATCCCGGCACCCCTTTCCGCGCCCAACTGGTAGCGGAAAACCGCTTGATTCCGGGTAAAACCTGGCGCTATTACGACACGGCGCATGTAACCTACTATCCCCAACTAATGACCGTGGCGGAATTTGAGCGAGAGTATGACCGTCTCTGCCGGGCCATTTACTCTCCCGTGCGGATTGCCCAACGGGGTCTGCGGGCGCTCACGCGCCATCCCTTGCGCCGGATACCGGCCAAGGTTTTTGGCAGCTTCAGCACGGACTATGGCTACCGCCGCACCTTTGCCTGGCGACACGCATTTTCTTCATAGCTACTCCAAACCGCAACATATAAAAAGCCCCCTTCTCAAAATAAAGGGGGCTTTTTTATCGCGCAAATCCTTCAACCGGGTGTCGGGGTAAAATTACATCATCCCGCCCATTCCGCCGGGGCCGCCGGGAGGCATGGGGGGTTCGGGTTCAGGAATGTCGGTAATGAGGGCCTCGGTGGTGAGGATCATGGCGGCAATGGAAGCGGCATTTTCTACGGCGCTGCGGGTCACTTTGGCCGGGTCGGTAATGCCGGCCTGCACCATATCCACATACTTGTCGGCCAGCAAGTCATAGCCAATGCGGTTATCTTTGGCATGCTGGCGGCGCACTTCCTCAATAATGATCGCCCCTTCTTTACCGGCGTTGCGGGCTAACTGGCGCATCGGCTCTTCCAGGGCGCGGCGCACAATGTTGATGCCGGTGTTGATGTCGGGATCATCATGCTTGAGGTCTTTGAGATGCTCAATGGTGTTGATTAAGGCCACGCCGCCGCCGGGCACTACGCCTTCTTCAACCGCAGCGCGGGTGGCGCTTAAAGCGTCTTCCACGCGGTGCTTCTTTTCTTTCAATTCCACTTCGGTGGCAGCGCCCACCCCAATAACGGCCACGCCGCCGGCCAGTTTGGCCAGTCGTTCTTGCAATTTCTCGCGGTCGTAGTCGGAGGTGCTGTTCTCAATTTCGGCCTTAATCTGGGTAATCCGGCCCTTGATGTCGGCTTCAGCTCCGGCCCCGCCCACAACGGTGGTATCGTCCTTGGTGGCCGAAATTTTATCGGCCCGGCCCAGGTCGTCCAGGGTGGCGCTTTCCAGCTTGCGGCCGGTTTCCTCGCTGATCACCGTGCCGCCGGTTAAAATAGCAATATCCTGCAACATGGCCTTGCGGCGGTCGCCAAAGCCGGGGGCCTTGACGGCCAACACGTTGAAGGTGCCCCGCAATTTGTTCAACACCAGGGTGGCCAGGGCTTCGCCATCAACGTCTTCGGCAATAATCAACAGTTCGCGCTTGCCGGTTTGCACCAATTTTTCCAGCAGCGGAACAATGTCTTGAGCGGAAGAGATTTTTTTATCGTAAACCAGCACGTAGGGTTCGTTCAGCACGGCAGCCATGGTATCCTGGTCGGTGATGAAGTAGGGGCTGATGTAGCCGCGGTCGAACTGCATGCCGTCAACATACTCAATCTCAAAGGCCAGGCCCTTGCTCTCTTCAACGGTGATAACGCCGTCTTTGCCCACCTTGTCCATCACTTCGGCAATCAGATCGCCAATTTCGGTATCGGCGGCGGAAATGCTGGCCACGTGGGCAATATCGTCTTTGGTTTTAACTTCCAGGGAATTATCACGGATCGCCTTGGCCGCCCGTTCGGTAGCCATTTCGATGCCGCGTTTTAAGAGCATAGGGTTGGCCCCGGCCGCTACGTTTTTGAGACCTTCATTAACAATGGCCTGGGCCAAAACGGTAGCGGTGGTGGTGCCGTCGCCGGCCACGTCGTTGGTTTTGGTGGCCGCTTCTTTGAGCAGTTGCGCGCCCATATTCTCATAGGGGTCTTCCAATTCAATCTCTTTGGCCACGGTCACACCATCGTGGGTGATGGTGGGCGCGCCCCACTTTTTATCCAGGGCTACGTTCCGGCCTTTGGGGCCGAGGGTGGTTTTGACCGCTTCGGCCAGGGTGTCTACGCCAACTTTTAAGTGCCGGCGCGCTTCTTCTTGAAAACTAAGTTGTTTTGCCATGAGTTTTTTTGCTCCTCGTAATTATTTACTCCACAATCGCCAAAACGTCAGATTCTTTTAGAATCAGGTACTTCTTATCATCAATCTTCACTTCGGTGCCAGCATACTTGGCATAAAGCACGGTATCGCCTTTGCTGACATCCATTGCTACCCGAGACCCATCCTCTTTACGAGCGCCAGGCCCGGCCGCCACAACCTTGCCTTGCATGGGCTTTTCTTTGGCCGTTTCTGGCAGCACAATGCCGCTGGCCGTCATTTCCTGTTGCTCGATGGGGTCAACAATTAATCTGTCGCCTAAGGGCTTGAGATTCATTCTAAAAAGCCTCCTTAATAATTTGGATTTTGAATTAGCAGAATTTAGCACTTGACCGGCCAGAGTGCCAGCCAACAAGACGACATCATACCTTAATTCAAATATTTTGGCAAATTTGAGTATAGATTTTTAGCACTCAATAACTAAGAGTGCTAATCCAACCGGTTATACCCCAGGATAGACCCCACCAGTTTCATTAGAGCTGATTATCGAGTATAATTAAGCCAAAGTGGGAAAATCTGGCCGAAAAATGCTTCCGCTTTAAGGGAGATGGATGATGGAACAGGATCAGGCTATTGAAAGAGCGTCAAAAATAAAGGCTCATTACGAAAAACAATTGCTAAAACTGGCCAATGTAACCGGCGTGGGCGTTGGCTTTAAGCGCAAAAATAACCAACCTACGGCTGAAGTCGCGGTGATAGTCAATGTAATCCAAAAAAAGCCTCTGGCCGCTTTAAGCCAGCAAGACATCGTTCCTGCAGAATTAGAGGGCGTGCCTGTTGACGTGCAAGAAGTAGGTAAAATCAGCGCTTTGTAAGCAGGTATGCAAGTGAATCTTGGCATTTAAACCATAATCGGGAGGCAACCATGCACATAGAACTAGACCAGGCTATCTCAATCAAACGCCAGAATCTCAACCATCTGTTCAGCCGTCGTAATGTGGTGGGGGTAGGGGTGGGCTACAAAGAATCAGAAGGGGTCTTGACCGATGAATTAGCGGTGGTGGTCAATGTGGCCCAAAAAGTGCCCAAAGCTCAGTTGGCCGAGAGTGACACCGTGCCCCGTGATTTGGACGGGGTCAGAACCGATGTAGTCGAAACAGGCCGTTTTTTGGCCGGGCAAGGTTACGCTCAGGGAACCAAGGACCGCTGGCGGCCAACGATTCCCGCCGGCGTGTCTATTGGTCATGTTGAAGTGACGGCCGGCACTTTGGGTTGCCTGGTGCGGCGTGGCAGCGAGATTTTCATCCTCAGCAACAATCACGTGTTGGCCAATGTCAACCAGGCCCGGCCCGGCGATGCTATCATTCAACCGGCCCGCTACGACGGCGGCACGCTGGCCGACCAGGTGGCCACCCTGGCCGAATATATTCCCATTGATTTTGGCGGCACCAGCTCAGATTGTAATGTGGCGACCGGTCTGGAAAAGGCGCTCAATGCCATTGCCCAGGCCTTAGGCTCTCAACACCGGATGACGGCCTACCGCGCTTCCCCCGGCCAAAACCTGATAGACGTTGCCCTGGCTCGCCCCCTGAACCCCAACCAATTTAACCCGGAAATTCTTAAAATCGGCCGTCCCAAAGGCGTGCATCAAGCTACCCTGGGCACAAACGTGCAAAAAACAGGCCGCACCACCGACCACACGCGCGGGCAAATTGTGCAAATTGAAGTCACCACGTCGGTTGAGTATAACGGGCGCATTGCTACTTTTACCGACCAACTGATGGCCAACGGCATGAGCGCCGGCGGCGATTCCGGATCGGCAGTTTTAGATGAACAAGGGTACATGGTTGGCTTGCTCTTTGCCGGTTCTAATGTGGCCACGCTGATCAATCCCATTCAAACTGTGTTGAGCTTACTGAATGTAGAGATTGTATTGTAACCCCATAGGAGCAGATGGATGCGTTTTAAAATAGTTTTGGAACCAAGCGAAGAAGGTGGTTTTACTGCTTACGTTCCCTCACTTCCCGGCTGTATTAGTGAAGGAGAAAGCGAACAGGAAGCCCTAAACAATATTCAGGAGGCAATTGAGCTTTACCTTGAGCCGGTTGAAGATGACTGGGTATTAGATGAAAAAGTTTTGATACAAGAAATTGAGTTATGAGTAAGACGCCCAGCTTATCATTCACCCAAATCATCAAAGCTTTACAGAGGGATGGTTGGGTTGTTGTACGCCAACGCGGTAGCCATATTCGTTTACAAAAACGCATTGGCGACGAGGTGCTCAAAATTACTGTGCCGGCCCATCGTCCGGTTAAAAGGTCTACATTGGCCCATATCTTAAAACAGGCGAGATTAGAAATAGAAGAGTTCCGGCAACTGTTGTAAACAATGAAGCAACAAACTGCCCAGGATTTGCTTTAAACATGCAAAACTTCCCCAATCCTCAATTGCGCCCGCCTTCAATGGGGCAACTTTCCCTTTTTTTTCTGCTTTTGGGCTGGTTGATTTGCGCCCCCATCCTGGTGGGGATATTGACCACTTTTCTGCCCGACGCCTGGCCGCCGCTGTTGACTAATGGGCTGGCCGTTACCCTTTTGGGCGGCCTGCTTTTACTGGCCGGGGGGGGATTGGCCGGAATGGCGTATAAGCGGGGCTGGTCCGGCTTGCGGCCTTTTGCCCTGGCCCTCTTGTTGACCGCCCTCTACAGCACAGTTGACGCTTTTTTCCGGGCCGCCGGCGCTCCCAACGAGTCGCCTTATGTATTGCCCTTGTTTTCGGCGGCCCCGCTGCGTTTGTTTGGTTTAACCCTGGTTGCCCTGGCGCTCGGCGGCATTGGCCTGCTCCGGGCCGGCGTTCCCTCCTCTCCGCGGATGTTGTTGCACGCCTTTGGCCTTGACCGGCCCCCGCCGGCCGGTTTGTTTGCGGCGCTGGCCTTGATTGCCCTGGTCACCATCGGCTGGCCCCTCACCGGCGCCCTGGGCGATAGTTGGGTAGCCGGGCTTATTTTGATTCAGGCTCTGGCCGCCGCTTTGCCAGATGAAATCTTTTTTCGGGGCGCCGTCCTGGGCATGCTCACCTTCAATTTCCAGCACCGCAAAGGTCTGGCCGCCCTGGCTGCTCTGCTGATTTATGTGGCCTTTACCCCCAGCTTGCTGGTGCCCCACAGCGATTGGGGCAAACTGGTGTTGCTCCTCAGCGGCATCCCCTTTGCCCTGATGATGATTGAACTGCGTGCCTTAACCGGCAGTATTTGGGCCGGGATACTGCTGGCCTGGGCTTACCGGGCCGCGCCCCTGCTTTTTACAGACCCGCGGGTTGAACTGCCCCTCATCACCCAACCCTGGCAAACCGCGGCCCATCTCTGGATGGTGGCGGGCGCAGGCATTCTGGCTCTGCTGTTGTGGGGCGGCCGCCAATGGTTGGCCGCTCGTTGGCGCTGGTCCAAGTTGACCACCGCCATTATCGCCTTGGCCATAACCGTTGTAGTATGGGCGCTGTGGTTGGGGCTGTGGCGCTTGCGTGGTTATCCCGGTTTCCACAATGACGGTTTCCTGATCATCATGGTTGAGCAAGCCGACCTGAACGGCGCGGAAAAATTTGATGACCCCCTGGCCCGCCGGGCGTTTGTGCGCGATCAACTTCTGGAAACGGCCCAAAAAACTCAAACCCCTGCGCGCGACGCCCTGGCCGCCGCCGGGCTGGAGTATCGCCCCTTTTACCTGATCAACATGATCGAAGTCAAAGGCCATCATCGCCAGATGGATCAATTTGCCGATTTGCCCGGCGTGGCCCGGGTGATGCTCAATCCCAATGTGCGCCCCTATCCGCAGCCGGCGGCCACGCTTGGCTATGCCGCCAGTCCCCAAGATGCAGAGCAAGGCGTTGAATGGAATATAAACCAGGTCCAGGCCGACCGGGTTTGGGAAATGGGCTATAACGGCCAGGGTATCATTGTTGGCGGGCAGGATACCGGCTACGATTGGCAACATCCAGCCCTGCGCCGCGCCTATCGCGGTGTTAATGGGGCGGAGGTCAACCATAATTACAACTGGCACGACGCCTGGGGAGATAGCGACATACCCTTTGACGACGATAGCCACGGCACTCACACAATGGGCATTGTTTTGGGCAACGACGGCCAGGGCAACCGGATTGGCATGGCCCCCGGCGCGCGCTGGATTGGCTGCCGAAATATGCGGCGCGGCATCGGCAACCCGGCCAGCTATACTGACTGTATGGAGTTTTTCCTGGCCCCCTACCCGGTGGGCGGCGATCCCTTTGCCGGCGGCGACGTGTCCCTGGCCCCGCACCTGGTCAACAACTCCTGGGGCTGCCCCGATTTTGAGGGCTGTGATGACGAGGTGCTGCAACCGGCTCTCGACGCCCTGCGCGCCGCCGGGATGATGATGGTGGTGAGCGCGGGCAATGAAGGGCCGGCCTGCCAAACGGCTAACGAGCCACCGGCCCGTTACGATGCTGTTTTTTCTGTGGGGGCCACGGATCGGTGGGGAGACATTGTTGGGTTCAGCAGTCGCGGCCCCGTGCCTAACGGAACCCCGCTGCTTAAACCCGATATTGCTGCTCCTGGCGCCGAGATACGCTCCAGTATCCCCGGCGGCTGGTACGGCCTGGCAGACGGCACCAGCATGGCCAGTCCGCACGTGGCCGGGCTGGTCGCCCTGCTCTGGTCGGCCAACCCCGACCTGATCGGTCATATTGATAGAACTGAAGAGATTATTCGCCAATCGGCCAGGCCGGTGGCGGTCAACACCGCCTGTGATATTCAGGCGCAGCCTTCAGCCACCCCTTCATTGATGGAACAAATTGAGGCGTTGGAAAATCCCCACATCTGCGCTTGCGGCCAGGCAGTGGGCGTGCCTAACAACGTTTATGGTTGGGGCGAGATTGACGCCCTGGCCGCAGTTAAAATGGTTCTGAACAACCGGTGAAAAAATGGATTTTAACTCCGTTTCACCTCTCTGCCGCTTCATGGTAAAATGAGAGTATCACAAACAGGTTAAAAAAATGGATCTCCTCAAAAAAATAGAAACCTTAATGAACGCTACGGCTCGCGCCGGGTTGCCGGGCCGCCGGCGGCGCAGCGCGCTGGACAAGCACGAAGAAAGGCTTCTGGCTGAAATCCGCGAGGCCCTGGCTGCGGTTGAAACCCAGGAACGTCTCCTGGCCAAACGCATTAAAATGGAACACGCCCAGGCCGAAGAAGCGGCCCAACTGGGCGACCGGGCCGAACAACGCGCCCACCAACGCCGGGCAACCGAACTGGAACGCGAGTTGGAACAGGAATCCATCCAGGCCATTGATTTGGAACAAAAGCTGCAAGCCCTGGAAGAGAAATTAGCTCTGGCCAAAGAAGCCGTAGAAAAGCAATATGATCTAGCCGGGGCAATGGAGGAAGAAGCCGCCAAAACAATGGCCCAGGGCGGCAGCGAAACAGAAACCGACGCCCCGACTGCGGCCGACGCCGCTGAAGAGAAAGTCACCCCCGCCGATTTCCCCAACGACGACCCAAACACAGCCGCCCGCAAATCTCGATTGTCGGGTTAAAGCTTACACCAGATATTTTTACATAAAACCCCCAATTTTTGAGGTACTCTTTTTCCCCAGGATATGGTAGAATTCTTCGGGAGACTGTTCAGAATAAGTGATGTTCAGGATAAGTGATATAAGTTAACGTCATGGACTTTCCCATTGCCGAATTGATGGATCGGGAGGCTTGCCTGGCCTGGCTCCAGCAATACTTTCACCCCCATGGTTTAAAATGCCCGCACTGCCGGGCCGACGTATCCCGCGCCCAGCGGTTTCGCCAAACCAAACGCAGCAAACTGGATGTGTATCGCTGTCAGGTCTGCAAAGGCATTTACAATGTGTACAGCGGCACCGTTTTTGCCGGGCGCTGCTTTCGACCCGAACAAACCGTCTTGTTTATCCGGGACGCGTACCAGGGAAAACCAACCGCCCAGTTGGCCCGCGAGTTGGGCATTAGCCGCACCACCGCCACCGAAGTGCGCCAGGCGTTGTTAGACCAGCACCAGCCACATCAAAAACATTGAATAAGAGTTTTAAGCCAATTTTTCTGGATCAGGACCATGCCCAAACCCCATGGATCTATCTTCTCAATTCTTATCATTTTAGGACTGGCCATAGCCGCTGTTGTAGGCAGCTTATTGGTGATGGGCCAGTTGGCCAAACCGGAAACAAGCGTGGCCGGCGCCAATGAGCTAACGCCTGAACCTATCCCCCTTGAAAAAACCGCCGAACCGGCGTTAAACAATGATGAGGTTGTAGCCACCGTCAACGGGCAGATCATCACCCGGGCCGCCTGGCAAAAAGCAACCCGCCTTGACGCGGTCATGAACCGACTGGCCCAACAACCCCTGGCCACCAACGAAGAAACCCTGGATCGCCTGATCAATGAAATCATTGTTCTTGAAGCCGGCTCGCCCTCCCCCGCTTCTAAAGAAGATATTGAAGCCAGAATTCAACTTTTAACCCAAAATTGGCAAGTAACGGACCAGGAGATGGTATTGGTTCTGGAACAAGCCGGATTGAACCGGGCCGATTTGGTTGAGCGAGTGGGGCGTTTGATTCAGGTTGAGGCAGCCTTGAACCAACTGGCCGGCCAGGAAGGGGATTTGAACGCCTGGCTGGCCCAAACCCGAAGCGAAGCTGAAATTGGGCTGTATCATTCCCTGGTGACTTCAACCTCCTCAGATTTGCCACCTGAAGCAGTGACCCCAAACGAATCCGCTGCCGATGAATCTCCGGCATTGGTCTCTCCATCGGAAATACCAACCGGGCCTTATGCAAACAAGGTTGCGCCCGATTTTACTCTGCCGCAGCTTAACGGTGAGCCACTCGCCTTGAGCGATTTTAGAGGCCAACCGGCCATTCTCAATTTTTGGGCCAGTTGGTGCCCCCCCTGCAAACGGGAATTACCGGCCCTGCAAGCCGCTTACGCTAAATACGGGGATAAAATTGGCTTGATCGCCGTTGACGTTAAAGAAGACCCGGCGGCGGTGGCGGTTTTTGTAGAAGAACTGGAGTTAAATTTTCCGGTGGCCCTTGACCCGGACGGCGCCGTGAGCGACCTTACTTACGAGGTGCGCGGCATCCCCACCACCTTGTTCATTGACGCCAACGGCCTTGTTGCCGCCCGACACGTTGGCCCGCTGGATGAAGCCGTTATTGATACCTACCTGACCCCCTTGTTAGAACAAGCAGAGCAGCAGGCCCAGGCCGCCAGCCAGACCACGCCAGACGAAAATGACGAACCTACGTCAATCGAGACGGATGAGGTATCAACCGAAACGGACGAGGCGGCGCAGGCAATACCGGCGGATGAGGCCCGCAGCGGAAATGACCCTCACCCTCCAACCGAAACTCCGCCTGTTGCCGCCGCCCTGGCCCCGGATTTTAGCCTCACTGCCGGCAGCGGTGAAGCTGTTTCTTTGCAAGATTATCGAGATAAACGCACGGTGGTCCTGGTTTTTTACCGGGGGCAAACCTGAGGCCCCTGTCGCCAGCAAATCGTGGATTTGCAAACTCATTACCAACAATTTGTAGACCGCCAGGCCGAAGTGCTGGCCCTGGCGGTGCAAGATATGGCCCAGGCGCAACTTATGGCCCAGATCGCGGGGGTTTCCTTTCCTATCTTGGCCGACCCGAACCACCATGTGGCCGAGGCCTACGGAGTTTTTAATCTACTGGGCGATGGGGTAGCCACACCGGCTGTTTTCATTATTGATAAATCGGGGCAACTGGTCTGGTCTTATATTGGTCAAAATATAAACGACCGGCCCGGCAGCCAGACTATTCTGGAAAACGTACCTTAAGAAGGCGGCATATCTATATTTTTATATGGTGTTGGAGGAGGAAAGAAAGATGATGAACCAATGCCATCATTCAAACAAAAATTAGGCTCATTTATCAGTTTATTTGCCCTCATTGTTAATTTATGGCCGCCCCAGGCCGCGCCCGCGCTTGCCAGGGAAGAACTGCTCACCCCGGCTAAAAATGTGCACGCCCCTCCGCAGCCGGAATTTATTTTCAGGCAAAAATCCTTGACGCCTGCTGCCGCCACTGCTGCGACCATCATTCCGCCCTGGTTTGATCCCTCCGCCACACCGGGCGTGGATTTTGCCGCCGCCGCCGGGTTGTCTCTGGCTAAACCGGCGGCCCTGGCCCATTTACCGGCCCCGGTCCCATCCTCAGCCAAACCCGCTGATATTTTGCCGGGTGGGTTTGTTGATAGAACGACCGACGACCAACGACCAACGACCGCCGATATTTTACCAGGGTGGTTTGACCTTGAGCCGGCAACGATAAATCGTCGGCCCCTCGCCGCGGTTTTGCCGGCTTGGTTCAATGCTGCCGGCCAAAATTCAGAACTGTCTCCGGCGACGGGCATGCGGGAATCGGCTGTTTTACCCGCTTGGTTTATCGGCAGAAATAATCCCCCGGCCAGCCCGCCCCTCTCGCCCCCGGCGCGTCCTTTGCAGCGGGCTATTCCGGCCTCTTCGCTTTCGGTGTATGTTATTGGCCCGGACGTAGCCAGCATCGGCAACCCCGCCGGGCAGGGCGAGGTCTACACCGCCGTTATCCGCAACGATTCAACCCAAACGGCCTACGGCGTTTATCTGACTGCTACCCATCAAACCTTTTTCATCCACGACGGCGGCGATCAATTAATTTCCGGCACAACTTTTTTAACATTTACTTCAATTACCACCGCCCCCGGTTCAATTGTGTGGACGCCCGGCATCACCCTGGACCTGGCCTCCGGCCAGGTGATCACCCTCAATTTTAAATTACGGGCCACCTGCGGCGCGCAGTCGGGCCAGCAACTACGGGTGGGCGCGCGCTACAACGCCGACCCGCCCCCGGCGGGGCCTATTGAACTCAATACCGGCGGCCTGAACGTGACCACCGGCCGGGGCAACCTGGTTATCCGCAAAGAACCGGCCCTGCAAAACCTGGGCACGCCCGATTTTGGCCAGCCCATCACCTGGAATTTGATTGTGCAAAACACGGGCCTGGGCAAAGTGTATAACGCCGTGATCACCGACGAAGGCGGCGAACACCTGATCCCGCCCACCGGCAATTTGCCCTTTAGCGCCACTATTCCCGTTTTAAACGTGAACCAGACCATGGTTTATACGGTGGTAGGCACGGTGCAAGCCTGCAACTTTACCAACGTGGGGGGGGCCTGGTGGGAGTGCGGCAACCTGGAAGGGGACGCCTACATCACCAATCCGGTCAAATCAACGGCCAGTATTTTGTTTACGCCCCAAATACCCAATGTAAGCATTCAAGCGCCGCCCCAGCTTAACTTTCCCTATTGCAGCGTGGTTACGCCCACGGTCACCATTACCGTTGCCAATTCCGGCGGACCGGCCGGCAACCTGCGGCTGGCCTCCGGCCTGAACACCGGCTTTTTGGAGGTTGTGCCCGGTTCGGTGGGCGCGCCCTGGCTCTATGACCCGGGCAGCGGCCTGTTTACGTTTAACGGCGGCAGCCCCACCGGCACCCTGCCCGGTCCCACTACCGGCGTTACGTTGACCTTTGAAGTGCGGCCCCGGGCCGCGGTGTGCGGAGCGGGCAGCGGCCAGATCAGTTTTACCCCCCTCTACCAGGATATTTGCGACAGCAATCCCTTTACCGGCGCGCCGGCCGGCCTTAGTTACCAGTTTGGCCAGGGGCAGATACCCACCCTGAACGTGTCTAAAAGCGGCCCGCCCATTGTCAGCAGCGGCGAGGTGTTCACTTACCAGGTTACCTTATGGGGCAGCAACCCCAACTCGGTGCCGCCCGGCAGCCGGGAGGCCATTACCGGCAACATTGTTCTCACCGACATTGTGCCCTCGCAATTTCCCATCATCGGCGGACCAACCGTGGCCAACCAGAGCGGCGGCAACGTGAACGGCCTGTCGGCCACCGGCGGCCAAACCGTCAGCCTGTTGTTTGACCCCACCGCGGCTGCCTTTTCCGTAACCCTGGTTTACACCAGCCGGGCCGTGACCACCACCGGCGGCCTGTGCGGCGCGTCGGAGATTGTCAACAATCGCGTGACCGCCCTGGCCGGCGTCACCTGTCCCGGCTGTAACGATATTACGGTCACCGCTCAAGTGAATACGGCCATTGAAAATGAAGAAGGCGTCAGCGGCAGCCGCAGCGCAAACTCCAACGCCGAAACCTGCGCCAACAACGGCTTTTTGATTGTCAACACCTACCAGGTGACAGGTAGCACCATCATCACCTGGGCCGGCGCAGTATTTACCGACGCCCTGGGCGGCAGCGGCGGCGGCGCCCTGCCTCCCGGTGCAACGCCCTTGGTCTATTCAAATACGCTGTCGGTGACCGTGAACGGGGGGGATTACACCGCTTACATTACCCCCACCACCGGCCCCAACGGGGAACTGGTGCTTGACCTGACCGCTTTGCAAGCCGCCAATGCACCCACCCAAACCATCACCTTGCACATCACCTACACCCTTTATGTGACCGATGGGGCCTTGAACGGCGCGTCGAGCCAAACCTTTTACGATTGGTCGCGGCTGTTCCTGCCCGGGGTCAGCGACAACCAGGCCTGCGCCGGTGACCAGACCTTTAACCAGGCCCTTTACCTGACCATTGAACGGGGCGATTTGTCCATCAGCCTCTCACCCGCGCAGTTGGACAAGTGCGAAACCAACCGGGCCGTGATCCGCCTTACCGATAACAGCCCCGGCCGCTTGGCCGACCACGTGGTAGTGACTTTTACCTCATCGGCGGGCGAGATCGCTTCGGCTCGCAATTTTGCCACCGGCGGCGGGTTGCCGTCCATGGCGCAAGTGACCGTGGTCACCAATACCGCCCTGCCCGGCGGGCGAGGCGTTATCACCTTTACCTTCCCGGCCACCCAAGACATTAACGGCGGGGAGATCACCTTTGATCTGGACATCAACTGCACCAACGAGGCCGACTGGGACGGCGGCGTTACCTTCAACAGCCGCTGCGCCAACACTTATGCTCATACGGCTCACCTGGCTCACACCTACCGTACGCCCAACGTCATCCTTTTTGCCACACCTATTCGCTACACCGTGCGCAACAAAGAAGTGATCTGGAAATTTTTTGTCACCAACAACGGAAACTTGACTGCTACCAATGTGGTTGTCACCAATACCGTTAACGGCCTGTCAATTTTTACCTATACCACCAATAGCGGCACCGGCAACATCATTGCGCCCACGCTGCCCATTTCCGGCCCGCCCGACACGCCTGTTTTCACCATCTCGCAACTGGCCCCCAATGAACAGCGTGAAGTTACAGTCACGGCCCGGGTGTTCCTGTGTACCCCCCTGGCCGTAACCATTACGGCCCACCTGGGCTGTTTTGGCTCAACCTGCGCCCAACTCCAACGCGCCATTGATTTTAACACGCCCGACCCCTACCTGCTGACCAACAACGGCGAAACCGCCGACCTGCCCATGTGCGATGACGGCAACGTGATTTTTACCACCAAAAACGCCTCGCCCGATGTTAGCCTTTACCAGCTTAATATCACCGAAACGTTGCTCAACCTGGTGCCGGTAACGGGCGCGCCGATTACCGTGACCATTATCAATGCCGATAACGTGGCCATTGCCACCACCACGGCCTTTACCCCGGAGATACAAACCATCACCGGCACCGGCACAATTACCAGGCTGCTCATCTGGAAAGCCATCTCTGCGCCTACCGGGGTAATGACCTGGTTCAACGAACTGCCGGCGCTCTACCTGGCGCGCATCACCGTTCCTGTCCGCACCTCGTGCGACCCGCCCAACGCCCCGCAATCTTTTGCCCAGGCCAGCGCCGTTGGCCCCTGCAACAACTACCTGGGTTATACTGAAAACGCGCTGACGCTACGCACCCTGAAACCGGACATGACTGTCAGCAAACAGGGTCGGGCGCCGGGCGGACAATTTGGCGAAATAGTCTACGCTGCGCCCGGCGATACGGTGATTTGGCGGATACAGGTTGACAACCGCGAAACGCTCAACTCCTACGTGGCCCATAATGTGGTTCTTTCGGATATCTGGCCCGACAACTTTGAATTTATAACGGCCACGGCCACTATTTCTTACACCCCCCATATCACCACCGCCAGCCGCACCATCACCTGGGACATTGGCGACATTGAACCGCCCGACGCGCCCCTGGTTTTCTATATCACCGGCACCGTCACCGGTAGCATTGTTTGCGCCAACGTTACCACCAACACCGCCAGCCTCCGCTTTGGCTGCGACGCCGACGGCTGCACCAGCACCGTGGTGCCCCAGGATACCGCCCGGCTGGACCCCGGCCCCAACCTGGCCGTCACGCTTCTGCCAGGCCCGCTGCAAACGTGCGAGGGAGATATTCCCATTAGAATCAGAAACCTGGGGGCCAGGGCTTATTCCAACACCCTCACCGTCACCCTGCCCGCCGGCTATGTGTACAGCCACACGGTCAGTTCCGGGTTGACCCTCACCCAGATCATTACCGGCACTGGCAGCGCCCCAGTCTTTAAGTGGGATGAAATTCCGGGCCACGACGGCCAGAATCCCTACGAATTTATTCTGGTGTTGCGGGTTAAAAACAGTGCCATCAGCGGCGCGTGCCCGGTAGACAACGGCCAGCCGGTCACGGCTACTATGAGCTTTGATAACCATGCCCTGTGCACCGACAGGGGGCCTTTCACCACCACCCACACCGTCAATCTCCAGGTTCGCACCCCGGCGTTTGCCTTGAACAAATTGCCCGATACCCAAACCGTTGACGTGGACGATCCGGTCACCTGGACCATCCGCCTGACCAACACCGGCGACGGCATTGCCGAAAACGTGATTGTGACCGATGTTGTCGGCAGCAATTATATCTCCGTTACCGCCAGCGCCGGCTCAAGCGGCGCCGGGCCGTTTGGGTCGGGTTCGGTTATCACTTGGACGCCCGCCGACATCGCTCCCGGCGGCGTGTGGACGGCCACCGTCAGCGCCATTTTGCTGGCGTCGGGCCTGAATCGCAACGTGGTCACCGCCACCGCGGTTTGCGCCGTTGGCTGCGAAACCGCGTCCCTTACAGATACCGCCTACACCACCCTACTGCAAGAATTCATCAAAAACCCGGCTCTCCAAACGGGCACTATCGGCAGCCTGGTTGTTTTTACCTTTACCACCTTCCTGCCCGATGTGGATACGGTTTACGAAAGTTTGGTCATCACCGACGCCCTGCCAACCGGCCTGGGTTACGTGGCCTCGTTTTTACAGGCCACCTACGACGGCGACGGCAACCAGGGTGGCCCCGACACCATCATCACCACCACACCCATTATTTCCGGCGGAGCTTATCCCAGTGGGCCGGTCGTGTGGTTTTTGGGCGATCTCTCCGGCACGGTGCAGATTGATGGCGTGATTACGGGCGTAATTAAAAATATAAACAGCAACCAAAATGGCGTCCGTTTGAGCAACCGCATCACCATGACCTACGTTGACGACGGCCAGCCCTACGTTTACAGCGACACCGCCGATGTGGATATTGTGGAGCCGATATTACACATTGGCAAGTCTTATGTAACGCCTGACGGTTGCCGGGCGACAATTGACCAGGCCAACTTCAACAACGGTACCGGAGAAAACTGGACCACCACGGACCCAGACATCAATGTAACCCCAACTGGCTTGCTCCGTTTCTCAGGCGATGGCAACAGCACCAATGCGGCGCTGAACAATATATCCGATTTCAGTATGAGCTATATGGGCCGCAAAGCCATCACCGACAGCGCCGATTTTGATATCCGTTTCCGCAGGAACGGGACAAATCGTTACATATTACGCTGGCTGCCAAACGGCAATATCCAACTCAGACGAGACGGCACAACCATCGGCAATGGCATTAGCACAATTAGCCTGGGTAGCTGGCATCACTTTGAGATACGCGCCGAAGGCTCGCAGATTGAAGTTTATGTAGATGGGATCCAACAAATCAATGTAATAAACACTGCCTACAGCAGCGGAGAAATATTGTTTGATGCCAGCAACAATAGCTTTGTAGATATTGACGATGTGCTGGTCACCCGCTTTGGCCAAACTGGCTGCTACGTGGCGGCCAACGACCTGGTCACTTACACTTTGACCATCTCCAGCCAGGCCGCCCTACCCGGTTACGATCTGGTGATCACCGACGCCATTCCGGCCGGAACAAGCCTGATGACCTACACCTTGCAAAGCGACGACCCGGCCTCAGCCGTCACCGCTCCACCGGCGCCCATTCCCGGCGCTACGGGCGTATTGCTCTGGGGCGTCAATCAACTGACCTCAACTATCAGCGCGGTCAATCACCGGGCCATCACCTTAACCGTGGTGCTGCGCGTCTCGCCCGGCATCACCGCCAACACCATTTTAGCCAATCAGGCCGGCCTGGCCTACGATAACTGGCCCGGCAACAGCAATCCTATTCCCACCATCTCCCGGGATTACAGCGGCGGCTCTCATTCAACCGCCATCCGCACCGTAGACGCCCGGCCGCTCAAGGCGGTCACCTTTGACCCTCCGCCTACGGCCACGCTGGGCACGCTGGTCACCTACACCATCATTGCCCCCAGCCGGCCCATCAGCGCCAACCTGTACAACGTTATTCTAACCGACACCATTGACGCCCGGCTGCGGGTGTTGGACGTTAGCGCCTCGGCCGCGCCGGGGGTCGTCATTACCAATGTCAACGGTTTAACCAACAATCTCCGGCTTGATGTTTCGCGCATCCCCAGTTACACTCAGGTGATCATTACCGTCACCACCCGCATCTCGCACGAATGGCCCAACCCCGCCAACGACGCCAATGATGGCGACGCCATCACCAACAGCGCGGTCATGACCCACGCCACCGCCGGACAGATCACCCAAACCAACGTGGTCACCACCAACGTCTACGAGCCGCGTATCAGCATCAGCAAAACCGCCTCTCTCTTGAGCAACCCGCAGACCGCGCTTTATACCATCACCGTTGTCAACAGCGGTGCCGGTCCGGCCTACAGCCTGGCTATCACCGACTACCTGCCCGCCGGCATCAGCGTTACCAACATCTCCGGCGGCGGCGTGCTGCAGCCCGGCGGCCGGGCCATTACCTGGACCCTGGATTTTCTTGATGCGCCGCCGCCGCCCGATAACACCCTGCAATTCACCTACACCGCCCGTTTATCCGAGGCCATCTACAACAGCAATTTGTTTACCAACACCGTGGGCATTACCACCACCTCGCTTACCCAAACCATCCCCGGCGTGCGCCCCTACACCGACACCGACACCCACCGCTTTGACTGGCCGATGGGCCGGCTGGGCGATTATGTATGGTACGATCTTGACTACGACGGCATCCAGGACACCCATCCCGGCGAGTACGGCATCAACGGCGTGGTGCTGGAGTTGTTCAACAGCGCCACCGGCCAACTCATCAGCGCCACCACCACCGCCAACAACGGCCTCACCGACGGTTATTATATTTTTGAATACCTGCCCTTGAACGTCACCTACACCGTGCGTATTTCCAGCGCCAGCTATACCACCGGGCCGCTGGCGCCCTTCACCCAAACCTTGCCCTACGTTAGCCCCACCAACACCATCAGCGATTCCAACGCCCGCATCACCGATACCTTCCTGGGCCTGGGGTACGCCACTACCACCACCCTCACCCCCGCCTTCACCGAAGACCTGACTCTGGACTTTGGTTTTGTCAAATTGGTAGAAATTGGCAACTACGTGTGGCTTGACGAAAATCTGGACGGGGTGCAAAACGATGGAGCCGGCAACGGCCGCAGCGGCGTCACCATTACCCTCACCTGCCCCGACGGGCGGACCTTTACCACCACCACCACGCCTACCGGCTACTACACCTTTACCGTACCCGTTAGCCAGCCTTACACCATTACCCTGGTGCCCGAAAATTTTGCCCCCGGCGGCCCGCTGCAAAACTATACCAACACTCTCATCAACCGGGGCGGCAATGATGAACTTGATTCCGACGGCGTGCCGCTCGACGGCGGGCTGGTCATTACCACGCCCGTCATTACCGACAATAATTATAGTTTTGACTTTGGCCTGGTGGAACTGGTGTCCCTGGGCAACTACGTATGGTTTGACACCAACAACAACGGCGTCACCGATACCGGCGAGGTGGGCGTTCCCGGCGTGGCTATGGAGCTGTATTACGACAGCGACGGCAGCGGCGACTTTACGCCCGGCGTTGACCGCCTTATTTCCACCACCGTTACCAACGCCGGCGGCCACTACACCTTTACCAACCTGCTGCCCAGTTTCTCCCCCACCCAAACTTACCTGGTGGTGGTTACCAGCACCAACTTTATCGGCGCGGGGCCGCTGGCCAACTACCAAAACAGCGACGGCTTTGTGGGTGGCAACAGCGACCTGAACGACCATGACCACGGCGTGGTTTCCGGCACGCTCGGTTCGGGCGGTTTTGTGGCCAGCACCGCCGTATCGCTGACCGTGCGCGGCGAGCCGGTTGATGACGGCGACACCGACCCCAATTCAAACCTGACCATTGACTTTGGCTTCTACCAACTTTCTCTGGGCAACTACGTGTGGTTTGACAACAATAACAACGGCGTCACCGATACCGGCGAACTGCCCGCGCCAAACATCCCCGTGCAGTTGTATAACGTTACCGGCACCCTCATTGCCACCACCACTACCGACCTCAACGGCTACTATACTTTCACCAACCTGCTTTCCGGCACTTACTACGTGGAAATTGTAATGCCCACCGGTTACACCAGCAGCACCGATATCCCCTCCTCCTTTAACCCCAACAACAACATAGACCACGACGATAACGGCGTTACTTTTGTCGCCACCAACGTGGTCCGTAGCGGGCCGGTCACCTTGACCCCCGGTTATGCCGGCGACCAGGGCAACAATGCCGTCAACAACGCCAACGGCTCCACCCACAACCCCACCGTTGACTTTGGCCTGGTGCATCATGTCTCATTGGGCGATTACGTGTGGTTTGACACCAACAACAACGGCGTCACCGACACCGGCGAAGTGGGCGTGCCCGGCGTGGCCGTGGAACTGTACCAGGACAGCAACGGCGACGGTGTTTTTACCCCCGGTATTGACCGCTTCATCTCCACCACTACCACCAGCGGCGGCGGCTATTACCTGTTTCCCAATTTGCTGCCCACCCGCTACCCCACCGAAACCTACCTGGTGGTGGTTACCAGCACCAACTTTATCGGCGCGGGGCCGCTGGCCAACTACCAAAACAGCGACGGCTTTGTGGGCGGCAACAGCGACCTGAACGACCGCGACCACGGCGTGGTTTCCGGCACGCTCGGTTCGGGCGGTTTTGTGGCCAGCACGCCGGTTTCGCTCACCGTCAACGGCGAGCCGGTTGATGACGGCGACACCGACCCCAATTCAAACCTGACCATTGACTTTGGCTTCTACCAACTATCACTGGGCGATTACGTGTGGTTTGACACCAACAACAACGGCGTCACCGATACCGGCGAACTGCCCGCGCCAAATGTGCCTGTGCGGTTGTATAACGTTACCGGCACGCTCATTGCCAGCACCACCACCGACGCTACGGGCCGTTACACCTTTACCGGGCTTGTCTCCGGCACCTACTCGGTTGAAATTTTGCCGCCCGCCGGTTATACCAGCAGCACCAACATCCCCTCCTCCTTTAATCCCAACAACAACGTGGACCACGACGACAACGGCGTCATCTTCACCGCCGCCAACGCCATTCGCAGCAATCCGGTCACCCTGGTTCCCGGCGCTAGCGGCGCCCAGGGTAACAATACTGTTAGTAACTCCAATGGCTCAACCTACATCCCCACCGTTGACTTTGGCCTGGTGCCGTTGGTGGAATTGGGCAACTACGTGTGGCACGATGTCAACCGCGACGGCCTCCAGGACGGCACCGACATCCCCTTTGCCGGGGTCACGGTTACAGTGACTTATCCCGACGGGCGCATCTTTACCACCACCACCAACGCCGGCGGACTGTACACCTTTACCGTTCCGGCCGGCCAGCTTTACACCATCACCCTCACCGCCGACAATTTTACCCCCGGCGGCCCGCTGCGCGACTTTACACCCACCCCGCCCTTTGTGGGGGGAGATAACGGCCTCGACAGCAACGGCGTGGTCAACGGCGCGTTGGGCGCGGGCGGCACCGTTACCGCCACCGCCCCCATCACGCTGGTCAATAACTACACCTTTGACTTTGGCTTCTACAAAACCATCAACGCCGGCATCAGCAAAACCCGGCTGCCGCTCTCGGCCGCCATCGGCCAAACCGTAACCTACGTGATTACGGTTCCTCAACCGTCCGTTGCCGACGCCCTCTCCACCGTGGTGGTCACCGACAACGTGCCGCTCAACCTGATCAAAGTGACGGCCAGAATAGAGCCGGTCGCTTCTGGCGGCAGCGTGACCGTCATCGGCAATCAAGTGCGGGCAACCTGGCCCGTGATCACGGCCGCCGATCAATATCAAATCATCATTACCGGCGTTGTGGCCAACGTTATCACCAACCAAGATGGCCTTATCTTCACCAACACCGCCACTATGATTCACCGCGACACCGGCAGCATCACCACCACCCCGCCGGTGACGGTGGTTATTGTGGAGCCGGATTTGAACATTGCCAAGGTGGCCGCGCCCAATACCGGCGTGCCTGGTGATATTTTGCTTTACACCCTGCAAGTATCGCACACCGCCGCCAGCACCGCCGATGCTTACGACGTGGTGATTACCGACGTTATTCCTCTGGGCCTGGACATTTTGGGGCAGAACTCCAGCCCGTTGGCCAGCTCGTTCAACCAGACCGGGCAAACGTTACAATGGGGCTTTAACGTGATCCCGCGGGGCACCACGGTGGTCATCACCTATACCGCCCGCATGTCCGACACTCTCCAGCCGGGCCAAATTTTAACCAACATAGCCGCCACCACCTGGACCGGCATCCCCGGCGACAATCCCGACGAGCGCAACGGCGATGACGGCCCGGGCGGCCCGCTAGACGATTACGGCGATGCTACCACCGAAACCGTGACCACCGGCGGCACGGTTACGCTCACCAAACGAGTCGCCGATACGGATAAAACCCGCACCATCAGCGGCACCGTGCCTTACACCGTTCAGCTTGACCTGCCGGCGGGCACCATCCACAACTTGATTGTCACCGACACCCTGAACGCGGGTTTGATCTATAACCTCGACGCCGTTTTTAGCGGGCCGGCTCCGCCCCCCGTCCAAACCGTTTCCGTCCCCAACAACGGCGCCGCGCCGGTTGTTGTCACCTGGAATTTTGGTTCGGTCACCAACCCGGCGGCCAATCCGCAACCGCTCATCATCACCTTTACGGCTACAGTGGCTAACCGGCCCACCGTTACGGATACCCGGCCCTATCCCAACAATGCCCGGGCTACCTGGACAGACGCCGGCGGGCCGCATACCGTCACCGATACCGACGCCATCACGGTTGAAGTGCCGGCCCTGGTCACCAATAAAACCGTTTATCCCAGCCCGGTTGCGCCGGGAGACATTATTACCTGGAGCTTTACCGTGCGCAATGTAGGCAGCGGCCCGGCCTACGGGGTTAACGTTAGCGATACGCTGCCGGCCGTTTACTTTAGCTACATCCCCAACACCAGTTTTCTCAACGGCGCCGGCCCCATCACCAACCCCACGGCCAGCGGTCTCAATCTTTTCTGGCCGCTGTACCAAACCCTGCCCGGCGGTGCGGCCTTTATCTTAACGTTCCAAACCCTGGTGAGCGATACCACCCCCCGCGGGGTTTACACCAACGTGGCCCGCGCCGTTGACGGCCGGGATGAAGAAGGCAATCCCATTCCTACCGATAACACCGACCACGTGCCCTCTGATACCGACCCCGACGACGGCGACAACAGCACGGTGCTGGTCACGCTCATTGATGTGAACAAAAGCATTGCCCATAAAGTTATTTCGCCCAACCAGGTGACTACTTACACCATCCAGGTTTACAATCCGGGCGGCACCGCTATCACCGTCACCGTTACCGATACCTTGCCCGCCGTATTCACCTACGTTAACAACAGCGGCCAGGTCAGCGGCATGCCCTCGCCCCAGAATCCGGCCATCCAGCCGCCGCCCGTCACCCTGATTTGGCATAACTTGGGGCCGGTTGCGCCCGGCGGTTATTTGACCGTCACCTTCCAAATCACCGCCGCCACCGAAGTGGGCGGCTCTTACACCAATACCGTTGTGGTGGATGGCGACGACGGCACCAACGTGGTCACCGAAACCGACAGCGTCACCACCACCTTGGAAACGCATCCGGCGGTAGTGGTTACCAAAACCTTGTTGAGCGCCTCGCCCATTACCCAGGGCGGGCAGGTGGTATACGGTTTGACCGTCCAAAATACCGGCGATACCACCCTGTTGACCATGCCCCTGGTTGACACCTATAACGCCGCCCACTTACAATATAACAGCGCCACTGTTCCGCCGGATTCCACCGCCCCGGCGGGCACGCTCACCTGGAACGACCTGACTGCCGCCCTGGGCGACTTTACGCCCGGCATGACGGGCGCCATTGTGGTTACCTTCACGGCGCGGTACGTGGCGGGTGGAGGGTCAACGCCTAACCTGGTTCGGATAACCGGGGTTGATACCAACACCACCACCGTCACCGACACCGATACGGCCACCGTGACCATTCTTTCGCCGCAGATCAACTTTGCCAAAAGCCTGCAACCGGCCGCCCAGATCAATCCCGGCGATAGATTGACCTACACCCTGTGTTACTCCAACAGCGGCACGCTGCTGGCCACCAACGTGGTCATCACCGACTTCATCCCCTTTAACACCACCTACGTACCGGGCAGCGCGACCACTAACACCGGCAGCGTTGAGTTTTACAATGGCGCCACCTGGTCCGGTACTGAGCCGGTGACCGTAACCGGCCTGCGCTGGCCGGTAGGCGACCTGGCCCCTGGCGGAACGACGCTGTGCGTCCAGTTTAACATTACCGTTAATATGACCCTCAGCGATACCGCCTCCGGTTTGACCGTAATGCACGCGCCGGAAGGTTGGATTGTGCTCTCGGGCGATACCACCGGCCTGCCCATCATTGGTTATACCAACACGCTCACGGGCGTGGTCACACCTACCCCTACGCCAACACCGACCATTACCGCTACCCCGGTGATCACCTTGCCGGCGACCCCCACGCCCGAAATTACCGCCACCTCGGAAATAACCGTTACGGCCACGCCAACACTTGGGCCAACCCCCACACCCGTCATCACTGCTTCGCCAACACTCACCGTAACCGCCACCCCTATCCCAACACCTACCACCCAAACCACGCCTGCTGCAACTATCGAGCCAACGCCAACACTTGGGCCAACCGTCGAGCCAACGCCGACCAGCGAGCCATCGCCGACGCCTGTGCCAACCCTGGAAGCAACAGCCACACCATTACCAACCGAAACTGCCACCCCCACGCTTGCGCCGAGCGCAACCGAAACGCCGACCCCTCTGGCGACCGAAACGCCAACCGTCGAGCCAACTCCCACTCCGGCGTCACCTACCGAAACCCCGACCGTCGAGCCAACTCCCACCCCCGCGCCGCCCATCGAAACCTCGACCCCTGAACCGGGACCGGTAATTGAATCTACTGCCGAACCAACAGCTACCGGCGAGGCAGCGCTATTGCCGCAAGTAGTTCTGGCCGGCGCGGTCGGCGGCTCCGGCAGCCTGGCCCAACCCGCCGTTTTAAGGCAGCAACCTCAAATTACCCCAACCGATACGCCCACGCCTGAACTCGCGCCTGCCGATACGCCTGGGCCTGAACCAATCGCCACCCTCGCGCCCACCCCGGAACCCACACTGGAGCCAACGGCTACGCTTGAACCAACGGCCACGCTTGAACCAACGGCCACAGTTTCGCCTACTGCGGTAACCGAGCCGGCCAGCACGCCTGCGGCCACAGCAACAATAACGCCAACGGCAACAGCTACGCTTGAACCAAGCGCCACGGCCGTGATCACGCCAACTGCCCCAAGCCCCACCCCTACCCCCACCGCCATCGTTACGCCTACGCCTGCCCCCACCGCCACCCCTGAAATGACCATCACCATCACCCCGGAGATCACCCCCACGCCCATCCTCACCGCCACTCCCACCGCCACTCTGCAACCAACGCCGGAAATCACCATCACCCCGGAAATCACCCCCAGCCCCACCATTACCATTACGCCTATCTCAACAGACACCCTCCCGGCTGCGGCACTCTATCCCATTGTACCGCTGGAAACAGTGCTTATTCACCTGGTCAACCGGGCCATTATTGGCAGCAATGAAACGCCAACTCAAACCGATACGGTCACCCAGCCGGTCACCAGAATTGTTGACCCGGCCATTGCCAAAACCGTTGATCCCACCCAGGCCCAACCCGGAGAGATTGTGCGGTTCTTTGTCACCATTGAAAACCCGGCCCCGCCACACTCTAACGCCAACGCCACCAACCTTATTGTGCGCGATCCCTTACCTTTAACCGTTGACCTGCTCGACTACACAATATGGTCGCCCAATAACGTTATTAGCAGTGTTACGGTTATTGCCGAGAATATTTCAACCGGGAATCCGGCTATCCCTACGGCTGTGTCCAATACCATTGTCATAACCATTCCGGTATTGGCTCCGGGCGAGCAGGTCTTCTTGACTATTAGAACGCGGGTCAATAATCTGGCCAGTCCACCGCCCCAGGTTATTAACAACTCGGCTGAACTTTCGTTTGCTGAAGGCGCGCCGCGCACCGATGACAGCCCGCCCGTGGAGATACCTGCGCCGCCACCCGATGGAGGTGATGATGATGATGACGACGACGATGACGACGATACCCCGCCCCTTGCGCCGCCCCCTGCGCCGGCCCCGCCGCCGGCGCCTACGCCTACCATTCCGGTTCTCTTCCTGCCGGAAACGGGCGCAAGAGAAGGCGCACCGGGCGCAAGTCCGGTGGGTCTAACCCTGCTCTTGCTGGTGTTGTTAGGCGCAGGAGTGGCCGTATCATCACTCTGGCCAAACAAACAACGTTAGATAATGTCAATAAGCCTCAACAAAAAAGAGCCACTCTTCCGGTGGCTCTTTTTATCTCATTTCTGTCCTATTTTGTCAGTATTGGTTAGAATCCCCCCAAGAAGTTTCGGATTCGCTTTACCGCCCGTTCCAGCGCCTCCGGCTCGCGTACCAGGGCAAAACGCACAAAACCCTCGCCGCGTTCTCCAAAACCCCGGCCCGGAGCCAGGCAGACCCCGGTTTCTCCGGCCAGGTTGACCGTAAAGTCAAAAGAGTTGGTTAAACCGGCGGGCAGGCGAGTCCACACATACATGCTGGCTTGGGGTAGGGGCGTTTGCCAGCCCGCGTTATTGAGCGCCTTGACCAGCATATTCCGCCGCGTTTCAAAAATCCGGGCCGCCCGGCGAGTTTCGGCGCGAGGCTGATTGATGGCCGCAATCGCGGCTTGTTGAATGCCGGGATATTGGTTGAAATCAATGGCGCTTTTCACTTGGGCCAGGGCTGCGATGGCCGCCGGGTTCCCGGCGGCCCAACCAATTCTAAAGCCGCCCATGTGATAACTTTTGCTGCACGAATAAAGCTCCACCGCAATATCTATTCCGCCCGGCTGCGCCAGCACCGACGGCGCTTCGTAATCCCCGTAAACCATATCCACGTAAGGAAAATCGTGGATCAAAAAAATATCGTTGTCCCGGCAAAAGTCAATCACTTCCCGGAAAAACCCGGCCGAAGCCACCGCCGCCGTTGGATTGTTGGGATAAGCCAGGGCCATTACCCGCGCCTGCCGGGCGACCTCTGAAGGAACGGCGTTGAGGTCGGGCAGAAAGCCGTTTTCCTCTAACAGCGGCAGGCTGGCCAATTCCAGTCCGGCCAGAGCGATCGCGCCAAAATAAGAGGGATAGCCGGGGTCGGGAGCCAGGATCATATCGCCGGGGTCGGTAAGGGCCAGCAGCAGGTGGGCAAAACCTTCTTGCGAACCAACCAGCACCAGGACGTTGTGGTCGGGGTCCAGATTGCCGCCGTATCGTTCCTCAAACCAGCCCGCCGCGGCCTGCCGCAGTGCCTGCGTGCCGGAGTGCAAACAGTAACCGTGCGTTTCGGCGTGGCGCGTGGCTTCTCGCAAGGCTTCCATTGCGGCCGGGGGAGCAGGCAGGTCGCTTGAGCCAACGGAGAGGTCAATGATTTCCAACCCCTTACGTTGGGCGGCCACTTTGGCCGCGTCCATGGTGTTGAACATGCTGACCGGCATATTTTGGGCGCGCTGCGAGGCCCAGCGGTTGTTGTTCATTATTGGCCTTACCTCCAAACCCGGGCGGGCAAAACACCCCTACATATTGTGGTTGACAAAAGTTATTTTCCGTTATTTAGGGTTCATATTTTTGATTTTATGATTTCAAAAACTCATTTAGCTTTCAACCCGATGCGCTTCGACGGGGGGTTCAAATCCTTCAGGCCAGGTAGTGGCGCGATTATACCTGGCGCGGTTCAGGTTGGTTCCGGTCAAATCGCATCTTTCCAGATAGGCGTTTTGCAAATCGGCCTCCCGGAGGTTGGCCCCGTTGAGCCTGGCCCTGGACAAGTTGGCTTCGGCCAGGTTAGCTTTTTCCAGATTAGCCTCTTCCAGGTCGGCCCGGCCCAGTTTGGCCCCGCTCAAATCGGCTTGCCGCAAGTTGGCCCGGCCCAGAGAAGCCCCTTTCAGGCTGGCCCCGCTCAAATTGGCCTGCTGCAAGCTGGCCCCCTTGAGTTCGGCGGTATCCAGGTTAGCCCCGGCCAAATTGGTTTCATTTAAACGCGCCTCAGTAAGATTGGCTTGACTTAACATGGCGCACGCCAGGTTGGTTCTGCTCAAATTGGCCCGGTACAGTTGGCCGCCGATCAGTTTGGCCCGCTCCAGATTGATTTCCCGCAGGTCGGTTTCGCTCAGATCGGCGTTTTGCAGGTACGCGCCCTGCACATTGGCCCGGGCCAGGTTAGCCCCTCGTAAATCGGCGTTATCCAGCCTGGCCCCGCTCAGGTTGGCCCCGGTCAGGTCCGCCCCCTTCAAATCGGCCTTATCCAGCCTGGCCCCGCTCAAATTGGCCCCGTTCAGATTGGCTTCTCGTAGGTCGGCCCAGTGCAAGTTGGCGCGATACAGCCCGGCCTGGGCCAGATTGCTCTCTTTCAGGTTGGCGCCGTCAAACCTGGCCTCGCTCAAATTCGCTTCGCTCAAATTAGCCCCGCTCAGGTCGGCCCCGCTCAACCGCGCCTCTTGCAGATTGGCCCGGCTCAAATTAACGCCGCGCAGATGCGCCTTTTCCAGCCCGGCCCGCCGCAGATCGGCTTCCGGTTTGATCTCGTACGTTCCAATTTTCATTCGACACCTAACCCGGCTACGCCGGAGCCGGCCGGTCCCTGGCCCGCCCACCAGCTTTCGCCTTCTTCCTGGGTCATGCCGCGCCCGTTTTCCCGGTAAAAAACTTCCAGGTAATCAATCAAGTCTCGCCAGGCCGCGTACCCGTCGCTGTTCCCCTCCAAAACTTCCTCTGCGGCCGCCTCCGCCGCCATCGCCTCGTCCCAATTGCGGGCCAGCCAGTATTGGTAGGCCATGTTGAACAGGTTTTGTTTATCGGTTTGGGTCAATATTTTGGGCATAAGTTTCTCTCGGTTAAACCACTGACGACGAACGACGATTGACGATTGACCAACGACGAACGACAAAGGACCAAGTTGGTTATCGGTCAATCTTGTCGTTGGTCGGCGGTCGTTCGTCGTTCGGCGGTCGTTCGGTGAACATTGTAGCATGTATTTACGCCTCAAACAATTGTCCCCCCGGCCATTTTGTGCTAAGCTATAGGTTTGTAACAAACTTGTTTGGCGTAATTGGGAACGCAAGTAACAAACGGCGGCCGCTGACCGGCCGTCGCTATTGCCGAAGGAGATGGGCTGATGCCATTTTCACAACGCAAACCCCTGCCTCAAGCCGAGGCGGGCCAAACTCTCTTTGCCGGTCGAGAAAAAGAAATTGGCCTCTACCGGCTGCATTATCACCGCCCTAAAGACCACCCGGAAGTGCGGCTGATCATGGCCATCTCCGGTCCCGGCGGCGTGGGCAAAACTCGCCTGCTGGACGAGTTGGAATGGTACCGCCCGGCGGAAACTATCTATAGCCGCCTGGATGCCGGCGCCGGTTTTGGCCATAACGCCGTCCGGCTCATGCAGGCCTTGGCCGCCGGTTTGCACCAGGCCGGGGAGCCTGTTCCCACCCCCCAATTTGACCAACTGCTCCAAAAGCGACAAACCCTGCTCAAAAAGGCCCTCACCCGCAGTGCTAATCCCAAACAGGTGCTGCGTCACTTCTACCGGCCCACTTTGTTGGGCCTTTCGGCCCTGGGTCTCTCTCAAGATCAGGTCACGCCCAAAACCGACGGCGGCCAATTTGCCGAGTTGCGCTGGAACGAGGCCGATTTGGCCCTGGCCTTTGAAAATCCGGTTGATCTGTTGACCCAAGCCCTGGTGGCCGACCTCAACCAAGTGGCCGGGCAGAGCGAGCAGAGAACCGACAAAAAAGCAGGCCGAGCGGAAAAGAACGCGCCGGAAGATGAACCGGGCGAGGGGAAAAAGGCAAAAACACCGGCCGGGCCGGCGGATAAGGCCCCGCCCGCCAAAGTGGTGCTGATGTTTGACGCCTACGAAAGCGGCCATCCGGTGGCAGGCGAGTGGCTCTTGACCTACCTCTTGGGCCACGCCCGCGAGGCGATAGCGTTTGACCTGCGAATCGTTATCGCCGGGCGAGATGATTTGTTCACCACCGACGAACGTTGGTCGCGGCAATGGGCTGACTTTATTCTGGCCCTGCCGTTGGCGCCGTTTACGCCGGATGAAGTGACCGATTTTGTCAAAAAGAATACCACCCTCACCCAGGCCCAGGGCGATAAAGGGGTGGCCATGCTGGCCTCTGCCGCGCCCCAGGCCTCCTTGCCGGTGTGGTTGAATGTGGGGGTGCTGGGCGGCACGTGGCTTTCGCTTGAAGCGGGCCAAAGCCCCGATCTGGCCCAACTTTTTACCGCACCCCAAAAAAGCTGGCTGGAAAAAGCGGCCCTGGCCGGTTCTTTTGACCAGCAGCGTTTGCTGGCGTTAGTGGGCGGCAAGGATGGCCGGGCAGCCTTTAAGTGGCTCATTGGCCAGCAGGCGCTGGTCCGGGCCAGGGCTGTCTCCGGCCAATTTGGGCTGGACAGGACTCTGGCCGAGGCGCTCCGGCAAACCCCCGCTACCGACCTGGCGGCAGACAAACGCAATTTGTTGGAATATCTTGATCGGGAGATCGCTTTGTTGCGGCCGGAGTTGCAAAAATCAAGCTCTCCCCAATCTCGGGCCGATTATGAGGCGCTGATGCTGGAACGCTTGGCCCTGACCCTGCGACTATTAGATGATGCTGAAGCTGTGGCCGAAATTCATCAAATTTTGCCGGCCAGTTTTATCGAAGCGTTGAATGAAAATCCGGTATTTATGTTTGATCTGCTGGCCGTGATCGGGGGCAACGGGAAAGAAAGTGGGCCGGAAACGGCTTCTCCTGCCTCCGCCGATCTCGTCACCCTGCTGACTCCGTTGAAATCCCTGGCCGAAGCGTGGTTGTCTGGCCAGTGGGAGCAGATGCAGCCGGTCTTGAGCAGCCTGGCCGCGCGCAAACAACTTTCCACCCAACAAAAAGCCATTGTCTATGACTGGTGGGGGTACACCTACCGGGCGGCGCACGATCAGGAAAAGGCCATTGAGATTTACAATCAAGGGCTGGCCCTGGCCGCCGATTATATTCCCCTGTACGTCGAGCGCGGCCTGGCCCACTTTGCCCTGGCCCGTTGCGATGAGGCGATCAAAGATTTCAGCCAGGTCATTCAAGATGAACGACCGGCCTTGACCGTGCCCCGCTCCATCATCTTTCACCGGCGCGGCCTGGCCCACGCCCGCCTGGCCAACTACGTGCACGCCGTAGATGATTACAACCAGGCCATCCGGCTTGACCCCGACAACGGGGCCGCCTTCAGCGACCGGGGCCTGGCTTTTGCCGGCCAGGCCAACTACGAGCGGGCCATTGAGGACTACAACCAGGCCATCCACCTGAACGCCCACGATGCCGTGGCCTATTTTTATCGCGGCCTGGCGCGCGCCGACCAAAATGAGCTGGATCAGGCCCTGGCCGATTTCAGCCAGGCCCTTAAGTTGCGTCCGGCCTATGCCGCCGCTTTCCAGCAGCGCGGCCTGGTTTATCTGCGCCAAGATGAACTAAGCAAAGCCATTGCCGATTTTAACCGGGCCATCGAACTGAATCCCCAGGAGGTGGCCAACTACCGCCAGCGCGGCCTGGCCTACATCCGCCAAAACAAGTTTGAGCAGGCCATTGATGATTTTGATCAGGCCATTCGCCTCAACCCCGCCGACAAAGCCTCTTACTTCAACCTGGGGCTGGCCTACATGCAGCAAAACGATCCCGGCAGGGCTATTCGTAATTTTGACCGGGTGTTAGAGGCCGGTCAGAAATTTAGCGACAAACCCAAACTTTACGCCACGGCTTTTTACCAGCGCGGTCTGGCCTACGCCCTGCCCCCCCTGCAAAATTATGCCCGCGCCATCGAGGATTACAACCAGGCCCTTGAACTGGTCCCCGAAACCGAACGCGATATTCTCTACAATGAGCGGGGCCTGGCCTACAGCCGCCAGGATGACGACACCCGGGCCATCGGGGATTATAACCAAGCCATCCACCTTAACCCCCAATATGCCGTGGCCTTTTATCAGCGTGGCCTGGCCTACAATCGCCGGCAGGAGTTTGCGCGCGCGGTCGAGGATTTTGACCAGGCCATTAACCTGACCCATGAGGCCGGCCAGGCTAAGGGCGATAAACGCTCCGGTTTGCTGCCGCCCGGTTTTCCTACACCCCCACTTTATCTGGAGCCGTCGGCCTTGAGCGACGTTCACACCGAGCGCGGTTACGCCTATGTGCGTCTGCAAAACAATAAAAAAGCTTTGGCCGATTTTAACCAGGCCGTCAAACTTAACGATCAAAACGTGACGGCTTACAAACATCGCGGCGGGGTTTACCTGGCCGAGGCCGACTACCCTAGCGCCATCGAAGATTTTAATCGCGCCCTGGCTTTACGGCAGAATCGGGATGTGGAAGCGTTGTTGCAACGCGGCCAGGCCTTTACCGCTCAAGGTAACTTTGACCAGGCTCTCCAGGATTTTAACCAGGCCATTAAACTTGACCCCGAAAACGACCTGGCCTTTTACCGGCGCGCTTGCGTGTATCTTGAATACGTTCCGGCGGGCAGTTCTCGGGAGGCCGGCTACCAACGCGCCATTGAGGATTTTGGCCAGGCCATCTTTCTCAATCCGCAAAACGCCCCGGCCTTTTACCGGCGCGGCCTGGCCTATTTGGCCCTGCCCGTAAAAGATCATCGCCAGGCCATTGAAAACCTGAACCAGGCCGTCAACCTGAACCCTGATCCGGCCACCAAAATCAGCGCCCTCAAACACCGGGGCCTGGCCTACCTGGAACAGCAGGAGTACGCCCCGGCCATTATTGACTTCAACCAAGTCATTGCCCTTGACGCCAAACAGGCCGATGCCTACGCCTACCGGGGCCGGGCGCGGGCCGGCCAGGAAGACTTTGGGCGGGCGGTAGAGGATTACAACCAGGCCCTCAAATTGCAGCCCGACGCCCCGCCTACCTTGTTCTATCGCGGCCGGGCCTATGCGGGCCAGGCCAAACACCGGGAGGCCATTAAGGATTACAACCAGGCCATAACCCTAGACCCTAGCCGGGCCGAATTCTTTTATCATCGGGGCGTGTCGCAAGCGGCCAGCGACGAATATCTGGAAGCGGTGGAGGATTACAATAAAGCCATTGAACTGGATGCCGCCAACGCCCATGCCTTTAATCAACGCGCCCTGGTTTACGCCAAGTTGCAGGAATTTGATAAGGCCGTGGAAGATTACAACCAGGCCATCCGGCTCAACCCTCGCCAGGCCGAATTTTACTTTAACCGGGCCAACGCCTTTGTGGACTTCTCCGGCGGCCATCGCCAGCCGGCCCAAAAATACGCCCGCGCCATTGAAGATTACAACCAGGCCATCAAACTGGACGACCGGCAGGCCGAATTCTTCTACCGGCGGGGACTGACCTATTTTAAACAAGCCGACTACGCCCGCGCCATTGAGGATTTCAGCCGGGCCATAAACCTGGACCACCGTTTGCTGGGCGCGTTCAAACATCGCGGCCTGGCTTACGCGCACCAGGCCGAACCTCTCCAGGCAGTGGAGGATTACAACCGGGTTATCCAATTGCAGCCCGACGACGGCGAGGTGTTCTACCGGCGGGGCCTGATTTACAGCGAGCAGGGCGACCACGCCCGCGCCCTGGCCGACTTTAATCAGGCCGTTAAATTGATCCCCAAAAACGCCGAATTTTACGCCCAACGCGGTTTCACCAACGCCCGCCTGGGCCATCATGCCCAGGCCATTGAGGATTACAGCCAGGCCCTTAAGTTGGACATCAAAAATGGCCCCACGTTCCTGAACCGGGCCGGGGCTTACGCCGCCCAGGGCAATTATGAGCAGGCCATTGAGGATTACGGCCAGGCCATTCGGTTGATGCCCGATAGTGGGCCGGCCTATACCCAGCGGGGCCTGGCCCGGCTCCGCCAACTGGGTGTCGGCGACGGGTTAGAGATGGTGGCCGGCCCGGCAACGCTTGACCAAACTGAACCCGCGGCGGTGGACGCCTCCCTGGAGCAGGCTATCGGCGATTTTGACCGGGCCATTGAATTAGACCCCAAAAACGGGGAAGCCTTTGCTCAACGGGGTCTGGCCTACGCCCGGCAGGGCAACTTTGCCCGGGGCATCGAGGATTACAATCAGGCCATCCGGCTTCGGCCGGGGCAGGCCGAGATTTACGCCTGGCGCGGCCTGGCGCATTACGCGCAAGAAAACTATCAGCGGGCGATCAAGGATTTTGACCAGGCCATCCGGCTTGAGTGTGGACAGTTGGAGGAAACCGGGAACTCGCCTGCTGAAGCAACTCCATCGGAGGTGGCGGCCCCGGCTGATCCGGCCAGCCCGGCCCGACAAGCCTTCTTTTACAAGTATCGCGGCCAGGCGTATGCCCAATTGGGCCAGGCCAAACAGGCCCTGGCTGATTTTGATCGGGCGGCCAGCCTGACCCTGAACAAAACCGATGGATTGGCCCCTGACGCCGAGATCTTTATCCAGCGCGGCATATTGCACGCCGCCGAGGGCCATATTTTGCAGGCCATTGACGATTTCAACCAGGCCCTCAAATTGCAGCCGCGCAACGTGCAGGCCCTGTACCGGCGCGGCCTGGCCCACGTGCGGCAGGATGACCTGGCGCAGGCCATTGCCGATTTTAATGAGGCTATCTTGGTCAATCCCGGATCGCCCGAAATTTTCTACCAGCGTGGCCTGGCTTATGCCGCCCAGGAAAACTATCAATACGCCATTGAGGATTACAACCAGGCGCTGTTGCTCTCTCCCCAAAATGCAGACGTCATCTATCACAAAGCCCTGGCTTTGGCCAGGTTGGGCCAACTCGCCGAGGCCATTGAGTCTTTGAATTTGACCCTGCGGCTCAACCCTTTGCACGCCGCCGCCTTTTACCAACGCGGGCGGGCCTATTACGAGCAAACCAACTACGCCCAGGCCATGCAAGATTTCAACCAGGCCCTTTCGCTCAAACCGGATGACCCCACCCAGGCTTGGAGTCTCTATTATCGTGGCTTAACCTTTTCTCACCGGGGTGAGCACCAGCGGGCTGTTGATGATTTCAGCCAGGCGCTGGCCTTGGAATCGGATGTGGGCCGGGCCAATTTACTCAACGAGCGGGGGCGGGCTTACTCCGGCCAGGGCGAGTATGACCTGGCCGTGCAGGATTTCAACGAGGCTTTGCAATTGGAGCCGCAGTTGGTGCTGGCCTTTGCCAATCGTGGCCTGGTGCACAATCGCCGGGGCGATTACGTTAGGGCTATCGCCGATTATGACCAGGCCATCGCTCTCTCCGCCGAGTTGGCCCCGGCCGATACGTTGTCGGATACCGACGACGCCCGACTCTTTCGCTATCGCGGCCTGGCTTACATTCGGATGCAGGATTACGCCAAGGCCGTGGCCGATTTTAACCAGGCTCTGCGCTTGCACCCGGACGATGCCTTCACGCTCAATCAGCGCGGCTTTGCCCATTATAAATCAAACAACTTCCCCCTGGCCCTGGAGGATTTTGACGAGGCTCTGCGCCTGAATCCCAAGCAGGCCGACGCGCTGCACAATCGGGGCTGCGTTCACCTGGACCGGGGCGATCCCGGCCAGGCCATCCGAGATTTTAATCAGGCTATTCGCCTGCGGCCGCAAAATGCGGACACCTTTTTCCAGCGGGGCCGGGCCTTTGTCCAGCATGCCGAATATCAGCGGGCCATCAACGACTTCACCCAGGCCATCCAGCTCAACCCCGACCAGGCCGACTATTACTACCAGCGCGGTCTGGCCTACGCCTATCAAAACGATACCAACCGGGCCGTGGACGACTTCCGGCAGGCCATCCGGCTCAATCCCAAAGAAGCCGAAATGTTTCACAACCTGGCCCTGGCCCTGACCGAACAAGGTAACTATGCCGAGGCCCTGGAAAATTACAACCAGGCCATCCAACTCAAGCCGGGCAACGTGGAAATGCTGCAAAATCGCGGGTTGGCCCACGCGGCCTTGCAGCACTACCAAGAGGCCGGGGCCGATTTTACCCACGCCCTGGAACTTGAGCCGGATAACGCCGCCACCTATAACTACCGGGGCAGCGTGCGGGCCAACAATCGTGAATACCAGCAGGCCATTCAAGATTTTACCCAGGCCATTTTGCTTAATCCCAAGGATGCCGCTTATTATCATAACCGGGGAATCATTTACATGCAGCAGGGGGCCACCAACTCGGCCATCGAGGATTTTAACCAGGCCGTGCGCCTCAACCCGGAAGACCCGGCCATTTACAACAACTGCGGCAACGCCTACTTTAAGCAGGGCGACTACCTGCGGGCCATTGAAGATTACAACCAGGCCCTGCGCCTTGACGCCAACAATCCGGCCACCTTCAAAAATCGCGGCCTGGCTTACAACAATTTGGGTAATCTACAACAGGCTATCAAAGATTACAGCCGGGCCATCAGCCTGGCCCCCGCCGAAATCAGCGCCTATAACTACCGGGGCCTGGCCTACGAAGCCCTGGGGGATTACGAGCAGGCCCTGGCCGATTACGAGCGCGCCCTGGCCTATGACCCCGACGACCCTAAAACCCTGTCCAACCGCGCCCTGGCCTACTACGAGCTGGGCCAGTATGATCACGCCCTGCACGATTTTAACAAAGTGATCAAACTTGACCCCGAGGATGCCACAGCCTATCTCAATCGCGGCCTGACTTACTACAACCGGCAAAACTACACCCAGGCCATGAAAGACTTTGACCAGGCCATTCGCCTGGACCCAGACGACGCCGACGCCGTGTACCACAAAGCCTGCGTTTTGGCCCTGCTTGGCCAGGACGACGCCTGCATTACCTGGCTCACCCAGGCCGTTGAACTGGACGAGTCTAAGCGTCAATTGGCCCGCGAGAACCTTGATTTTGAGGGCTTGTGGTATAAGCCGGCTTTCAGAAAAATGTTTGGGTATCAATAGGAGGGATATTAATATTTTGTAACAAACCGTAACAAACTGTTACATACAACAGTAAAACTTTGTGCTATGATAATTATAATTTATTTCCTCCTCCTTTCATTTCATTAACCCCCGGCTGCTGCCCCCAGCCGGGGGGATTTTTTTATCTTTCCAAAACCAGCGGTTCCACTAAATAAGGCTGGCGGTGTTCCTGACAAAGCCAAAGGATGTTGCCGTCCGGGGTGACGGTTTTGTGCAGGCCACCCCACTTCTGGGCCGGATCGGCCTCTTTGAGAAAGTGGTACAGGGCGCGCAGGGCCGGGCCAACGGTTTCAATTTCCACGCCCAGGCGAGGTTCGGGCGTAACGCGCTCCAGGGAATCAATGGCGCTTAATTGGGGGAGGGCGCTGTTGATCAACTCCAACATTTTAATGCCCTGATCCATTTTTTTGAGGGCTTCCTCGCTCCAACCAAGCATATCTTTCAGCCCAAAAAAGTCGCCCACCGGCAGGCCGTAGTGCAGAAACTTGAGCAGGTGTCCCAGCCAGGGGCTAAGGGTAAGCCACCACTGCTCGGCCTGGCGGAGGGGATAACCCTGGCCCACCAGGTGGGGCGCAGAGGGGTGTTGGCAAACCAGGTAAAGCAGGTATTCCTGGCTCACCCAGTTTTTGGGGTCAAAGCGGCCATCGGCCCCGGGCATCAGGATGAAGGTATTGGGACACTCCGCCTCAAATTTTTTCATTTCCAGATTCCACTGGCGGGTGAAGTTACGCACAATCAACTCCGATTGCTGCTGTAACCTTTCCAAAATGGTCTCTTGCCCATCCAAAAGCTCTTGCAGGCCCTTTTTCATGTCTCGAATGTCGGCCACTACTTGCGGCTCGGTGCTGGCGTGGATGCCGTAGAGCAGGGTGGGCACCGACACATCCGCAAAACTGTCGGGACATTCCACCGTGTATTTTTCCGCCTCCATCCGCCGCACCAAATCTGCGTAACGATAAAAACGCGGGCAGGGTTCGGCTGTATCCTGCTGCCAGTGACAGATGCATGGCACTTCGCGCTCAATTTTGAGGCCCTCAAAACGGGCCAGGATCAGGTCCAGGGTTTCCCGGAGAATGGTGAAAAAGTTTTGGGGCTGCGGTCCCCAGGCCACCAGCCGGAGTTCGCGGGCCACCGGATTCAGTTCGACCCGCGCCTGGTGGCCCTTATAGGCCAGCACCACGCCCTCGCGCCAGTGCTGGCCGCTGGTGTAGCGATGAGTGCGCACCAGAAACCAGCTCATGATGCCCGGCGGCGCAAAATCCAGCCGGTAAATCATTTCCACCTGGGTTTGTCCGGCCAGCGGCTTTTCGGGCCAGGGCGGCAGGTTGGCCGGTGGTTGGTAAGGCAGCAAAAGAGGGATCAGGCTGTGGGTGCGTGGTTTGCCGGGAACGTCGCTTTCAAGCTGGTAGCTCAGGTCAAATCGTTCCATCAGGCGTAAAAAGATGGGATAGAGGTGGCGTTCGTAAGCAACGCCGCTGTCGTCTTGCGCCCACAGCCGGGACAGGTCGGCGTGAGAGAGGATGCCCAACGCCTGCCGGGTTGGCTCGTCGGTGAGCACGCGGCTGATGGCTTTGGTGATCCAGTTGGGCTTGAGCACAATCAGGTTGCTCAATAAATCGTCGTCTTGAAAGTGGAGAATTTTACCCAGATCGTGCAGGTAACTGCTGAGGGTGGCGCGGGCAATATCGGCCTTGAGGCCCGGCTGCCGGCAGCAGGCCATGTATTTGTCCAGGTCAATGTGGTGTTCGGGGCGGTTGAGCAGCGCCTGTTCAACCGCCGCCCATGATTGGGGCCACTGCTGTTCCATTAGGGAGAGTTGGGCCGCGGTTTGGGCTAGAGCAGTTTTGAGCGTGTCAACACCCTGGCCGGTTTTATTGCTAACGGCGTAATGCCCGGCCAGTTGGGGATACCTGGCTTTGAGGGCCTGGTAATTGAGATCAGGTTGGCGTTGGTCAATGTGGGTGGCCACCAACAGCACCGGCGAGTCTGGGGCCACCACTTGAATGTTTTTGAGCCACTTATCCAGGCCGGCCTGCTCCACGCCAACCCCGGCGTTCCAGACCATCAGGTATAAGGAACGTTTGGTGAGAAAAAATTGGTGGGTGGTTTGGTAGATATGCTGCCCGCCAAAATCCCAGGTGTTGAGGGTAAGGGTTTGGTGAGGGTGATGCGGGTGAGGGAGGGCGTAGGGGCGGACATCAATGCCGTGTGTGCTGTTGAGGTTGCTGTCGAAGGGCTGGCCTTGCAATGCCCGCAGGAGCGAAGTTTTACCGGCCCGGCCTTCGCCAACCAGCAGCAGTTTGGCCTCGTAACGGGTAACGCTGCCGTGCCGGAGGTCGCGCAGATAGTCTAAAACTTCGCCCGTGCCCTGGGCGGCAATTTCGGGGGGAGGGGTGCGGAGGTTGGGGTTGTGTTCCAAAGAAAGAAGCTGGAGCCGCTTGAACTGATGGAAATCTGGCGGCAGGCGGTTGAGTTGGTTGTCGGCCAGGTGCAGGATTTGCAGGGTAGTAAGGCGGGCAAAATCTGGCGGCAGTTCTTGCAGTTGGTTGTTAGAGACGCTGAGGATTTGTAGGTTGGGCAGGCCGCAAAAATCGGAGGGAAGTTCTGAAAGTTGATTGTGGGCCAGGGAAAGGGTGTGCAGATTTTTTAATTGGGGCAAGTTGGGCGGCAGGTGGGTGAGTTGGTTATAGGCCAGGTCCAGGATTTTCAGGCCGGTCAATTGGCAGAAATCGGGGGGAAGTTCGGTCAGCCGGTTGTTGTGAAAGGAAAGAAGTTGGAGCTTGGTCAATTGACCAAAATTGGGAGGGAGTTGGGTCAGTTGGTTGTTGGAGCTTTCCAGGATGTGCAGGTTGACCAATTGGCAGAAATCAGGGGGGAGTTGGGTCAGTTGATTGCTGTAGAGGTAAAGGCGCATCAAATTGTGTAACCGGCCAAAATCGGTGGGGAGTTGGCGCAGTTCATTATTGCCCAGGTGAAGATACTCCAAATTGGCCAGTTGGCAGAGCGCGGCAGGCAGTTCGGCCAGTTGGTTGTCGGCCAGGGTGAGGCCCAGGAGCCGGTTCAACCGGCCGATCTCCGGCGGTAAGTACCTGAGTTGATTGTTGCGGAGGTGCAGGTAGTGCAGGTCGGTCAATTGGAAAAGTTCAGGCGGAATTTGGCCCAGCGGCAGGTCGTCCAGGGTCAGGCTGCACAATTTGGATAATTGCCACAGCGCGGCAGGCAGTTGGGGCAGGGGGTTGTCGGCCAGGGAGAGAATTTTTAAGCGGGTCAGGCGGCCAAGCGCGGGAGGCAGGGTGGTTAGCTGATTTTTATCCAGGGCCAGCCGGCGCAGATTGTTTAGCCGGCCGATCTCCGGCGGAAGCATGGTCAAGTTATTTTTGCTCAGGATCAATTCTTGCAGGTAGGCGAGTTGCCCGATCTCCGGGGGAAGTTCGTTCAGGCCCAATTCAGATAGGTCAAGTTTGCGGAGCCGGCCTTGTTTGTTATATTCGGCGTCTTTGGGTTCAACTTTGAGTTTATTGGCGAGCGTAGTCACCAAGTTTTTATCGGGGCTGGATGGGGACATTTTTAACTCCGGGTTATGTTTTGCTTTGAGCCAGGGGTAAGGTGACGATGAAAGTAGCTCCCTGGCCTGGGGCGCTGGTGGCGGTGATTGCGCCGCCGTGACGGTCAACAATTTTGCGGCAAATGGCCAGGCCGATGCCGGTGCCTTCGTATTTGCTGTGACCGTGCAGACGCTCGAAAATGCGGAAGATGCGCTCTAAATGTGTTTCGTCAAAACCAATGCCATTGTCGGCAACCGTCAGCCGGCACAATCCCTCTTCAATATTGGCCCGGACTTTGACCAGTGGCGGTTCGGTGGGGCGGTGATATTTAAGGCCGTTGCTGATCAGGTTTTGGAGCAGTTGGCCCATTTGCATGGGGTCGGCCTCGATGGTGGGCAGCATGCCGATAGCTACCTGGCCCCCTACTTCTTCAATCCGTCCTTCCAGGTCTGATAGAACTTCCGAGGCTATTTTGTTTAAATCAACCAGGGTAAAGGGTTGGGCATGGGTGGTCAGCCGGGAATAGGTCAGCAAGTCTTGGATCAGGGTTTGCATGCGGGTGGCGGCGTGTAACAGCCGTTCCAGGTAATCTCGCGCTTGCTCGTTAAATAAGTCGCCGTGCCGGGTGCGCAGGCGGTTGCTGAAGAGCTGAATTTTGCGCAGCGGCTCCTGCAAATCGTGTGAAGCGATGTAGGCAAAGGTTTGCAGTTCGTGGTTGCTGCGTTCCAGGTCGGCGGCGTAGGCTTGTAACCGGGCTTCAGCGCGTTTGCGTTCTAGGGCGTTAACAAAAATTTCGCCCACAATTTTGAGCAGGGCAATATCTTCTTCGGCCCATTTTTTCTGAGCCTGGATAGAGGCAAAGGCCAAAGAGCCAACCGGGACATCGCGATAAACCAGGGGCAGATTGACCAAGGCTCCAATATTTTTAGCCCGGCTTATTTCTTTTTCAGCAGTGGCGGCAGGGGGAAGGTCGGCTATGGCTGAAACAAGGACGGTATCAAACTGCTTTATTTTTTGGGCAAACCAGGGGAAATGATCAACCGGACACTCTTTGACGGTTTGGCTGAGCGGTTCAAGGCCAGGAGCGTCCCACTCGTGGCTGATGCTCATGCTGGTTGCGTTTTCAGAAAACAGCAAGATGTAACTCCGGTCAACCTTAAGAAATTCGCCAATGGTTTGCAGGGCATGATTAATGCCTTCGTCAATTTGGTCTGAGGGCAGGTTGATGAAGTGGGTGGAGAGGGTCGTGATGAGGTCTTCAAACTCAATTCGGTGTTGCAGCGCTTTTTCGGCCAGTTGGCGTTCTTTGATCTCGGCCAGGGCCTGATCGCGCATGAGGCGGTAATCCTGAATCCGGCCGGTCAGGTCGGTGACATCCTGCACCACAAAAAGGGCGTAAAAGTCTTGGTTAGTGGGACTGCGGACAGCCGTAACCGTGGTGTGCTGAATGCGGGCCTGGCCGTTTGGCAGATGAGCCGGGATGATGGATTTGTGCAGTTGGGCCGAAAAAATAGCGGGCGGGCCGCCTTCGAATATGTTTTGTAAACGACCGGCATACTTGGGTTCTTGCAGATGGGGAAAGTGCCGGCCAATGTTTGCGCCCACTATCCGGCTGCGAGAAATGCCGGTCCAATCTTCAAGGCAGTGGTTCCAAAAAAGAACGAGAGAGTCTTTGCGGAGCACAAATACCCCCACCGGAACCTGGTCGAGGATATTGAATTGTTGCTCGGCAAGCTCGATTTCGTTCAAGGTGATGTTTCCTTAGCTAACGTTGATGGCGTCAATGGCGGCCAGCAGCGCGTCAAACGAGCCAACTTCAAAGAGCAGAATGATGTCGCCTTCAATTTGTAATTGTTGGATGGTGAAGCGAGTATGGGCCAGGAGAATGGTGGTGTTGGCGTCGAGGCCGTTGGCCAGTAGCAATCTTTCAATATTATCCTCAAGGTAGGTGGGCACAGAGTAATTGATATGGCGTTCTAAAACATTGCCAATGGAACCCATGACGCCGTTGAGGATGATGTTGCCTACTTCGGTGAGCGTGCCTATTCTGATGGAGTCGAGATCGGGCGTGGCCGGCTCTTCGCCGGTTAAAACGTCAACCAATTTCCCGGCGCTATCCGGCGGGAAGACCAGGGAAGCAATGCCGGAGAACGGCCCTTTGAAGCTGAGGCGAACGGTGGAAAGCTTTTGGCTGCCCAGTTGGCCCATTTCTTCTTTTAAGGTGAGCGGGGAGAATATTTTTACGTAGGGCACTTGCAACTGCACGCGGGATTGCAGCATATCGTTTAACATGCCCGCCGCCCGGCCAACGCCAATATTGATCAATTCTTTGAGAGTATCTATTTGGGCAGGTGTTAGTTTCATGCCTCCCCCTCCTCTGGCGAGCCAAGAATGTGGTTGATGGTCTGATACAGTTGTTCGCTGTCAACCGGCTTGTTGATAATGGCGCGGGCGCCCAGGGCCAGACATTGTTTATGGGTGCTGGTTTGCACATCAGCGGTGATAACTACAACGGGTATCTTTGAACCTTGTTGCTGAAGTTTTTCCAGCAGTTCAAACCCGCTGGTTTCGGGCATGATGAGGTCCAACAGAATGCAGTCAGGCCGGTGGCTGGCAGCCATTTCCAGGCCCACGTGTCCGTTGTCTGCTTCTATGGTCTGATGTCCTTGCGCTTCCATATATTTGCGCACGAGCCGGCGTTGATAGGAGGAGTCGTCTATAATTAAAATGAGGGCCATATTTTTTCCCTTTTTGGCTGGTTTTGTTTGCGCGGTTTAGTTTAATTATAACATGGCAGATTTTTAATGTCTATGGCGGGGGTGTTTCCCAATTCTATTGAGCCTTTTTTACCCGACGAACGACCGATTTATTTGTCGGTTTTTGATCAATTTTGGTCGTCAAGCGTCATTGGCCGTCATTCGTCAAAAGAGTAAAGTTGACTTTTGGTGCTTTATAAACTACTCCCTATGTGGGCTAAAAGGACTACCTTTTTAGTTTACGCACTGCGTCTTTGATCTGTTGGATGTGGCCGCGGCCCAACCCCTTCACCTCACACCCCAGCTCAAAATATCGCCGGATGGCGTCGTCATCCAGGATGCCAAAACAATCAATCACGGCCAAAGGTTTGCCTGTCCAGGCCACCACATCATCTGGCTTGAGATCAAGGTAATGTTGATGCGGCACGGCAAAAACAACCGCTTCCACGCCCTTGAGAGCGGTGGACAGGTCTTTTTGCACCACCACGTTTTTGAGGTCTTCCTGATTGCGGAAAAACCGTTTCCACGAATGTCCCGGCGCGGGGTAAGCCTCTTGTTTTTCCAGTTCATACCAGTGCGCCACGTAGGGGTCGTGTGCCCGTATCTGCGCCCCCATCTCGGCCAGCTTGCGCACCACCAACTCGCTGCCGCTATAGCGGGTATCGCCCACATGCTGGCGATAGCTGGCCCCGCATAAGAGCACGTCGGCGCCGGCAATGTAACGGCCCATGTTGCGCAGGGCGTCGCGGGTCAACTCGGCCACGTGCAGGCCGCGCGTATCGTTAATGTCAATGGCCATTGGGGTGAGTCTAAAAACGCTATCGCCGTCTTCAAAACCCAACAAGTGCCGGTAGGCCCAGTAACCCAGGCCGCCGTCTTTGGGCAGGCAGTACCCGCCAATGCCGGGGCCGGGGAAAATGATATTGCTGTGGGTGGGACGCATGCGAATAGCTTCGATGACCTTGATCAAGTCCACCCCGTTACGTTCGGCAAAGATGCTCCACTCATTGAGAAAAGCCAAAATAGTGGCGCGATATGAATTCTCCACAATTTTTGTGGTTTCCGACTCAATTGGCCGGTCCATAATGGTCAGCGGATATTTGTCTGTATTGATGATTTCCCGCAGAAATTTTTCCACGCGCTGGCGGGCTTCCGGCGTGCAGCCGGCGCAGACGCGCCAAAAGTCGCGGATACTGGCCACATACTCCCGGCCCGGCATGACCCGCTCAAAACTGTGCGCCAGCACCGGCGTAGCCTCAAGGCCGCGCGCGGCAAAGGCTCGCTTCAGGATGGGCCAGGCCACAAATTCGGTGGTGCCGGGGGCCACTGTTGTTTCGATGAGGGTTAAACAATGCGGCGGAATTTTCTCGCCAATGGTTTTGAGGGTGGCTTCCAGGGCCACCATATCTGTTTCGCCGGTGCGCATGTCGCCCAGGTCGTGTTTAACATAATCGCATTGCACGTCAACCACCACACAGTCGGCCAGCTTCAGGCAGTCGCTATTATACGTGGCTACTAGAGTTTTTGTCTCATTAACACAGCGGTTAATCAGCGCGTCAACTTCCGGGTCTTCCGCTTTCACCGGCGATTGCCCCCGGTTCAGGAGCGGGATTTTCCAGTAACTGCGCGTGCTGGGGCGTTGGCAGCCAATCACAAATTTGCTGGGGCGGCCCTCTTTATCCCTGGCGTCGGCAATAATGGCCGCCATAACCGCCCCCACAAAACCGACGCCCATCACCACTACCACTTCCTGGCCGGCTTGCCGGGCTTTTTCGGCCAATTCTTTGATTTTATTAAATTCCTGCTCATACTCATCGGCCTGCGGCAAGGCAAACTTTTCCCCGGCCGGGCTGATCGAATAAGCTACTTCTTTGTCCCTGGTCATCTGTAATGTCTCCTGGTCAAAATTAAGATAATATATCGCGGTTGCGACAATTTGCCCATTGTACCATAACTATCTCTCTACTGACAATCGCCCCAAAATAGAAAAACCAACCTTTGGCCCTGCGGCACTTTTGCCATTTAAGATGCGGGCGGGTAGAATTGGGCCAAAACAAAACGATACGCTAATTTGGCGAGGGAAAAATGAAGATTTTGCTGTGCATCCCTAATATCAGCGAAGGCAGAAACCGGGAGGTTGTTGAGCAAGTGGTGGCTGAAGTGCGGCGCATCGAGGGAGTCAAAATTTTAAATTATTCCTCTGATGCGGATCACAATCGCTCGGTACTCACTTACCTGGGCGAGCCGGAACCGGTGTTGGCCGCAACCAAAGCTATGGCGGCCAGAGCCTTAACCCTGATTGATATGAGCCGGCAGCAGGGCGCTCATCCCCGTCTAGGCGCAGTGGACGTGGTGCCGTTTGTGCCGTTGCGCGAGGTGGAAACAGAGGAAGCCGTTAACCTGGCCCGGCAATTTGGCCGCTTTTTGGGCGAGTTAGGCGTGCCGGTTTATTATTATGAAGACGCCGCCACGCAACCGGAGCGTGTGAATCTGGCCGATATTCGCCGGGGCCAGTATGAGGGGTTGCCGGAAAAATTTAAAGACCCGGCCTGGCTGCCGGATGAAGGGCCGGCCACGTTCAATGCCAAAAGTGGGGCCACGGTGACCGGGGCGCGGTTTCCCTTGATTGCCTTTAACGTGAATTTGCGCACAACCGACGTGTCTATTGCCCGGCGAATTGCCCGGGCCGTGCGCCACAGCAGCGGCGGGTATCGTTACGTTAAAGCCATGGGCCTGGCAGTGAAAGAGCAGGGCCTGGTGCAGGTTTCCATGAATTTGACCAATTATACCCAAACCCCTATCCCTCGAGTTCTGGAGACAATCCGTTTGGAGGCGGCCCGGCATGGGGTGAGCGTTGCCGGTAGCGAACTCATCGGCACCATGCCCCTGGGGGCATTGGAAGAAGTGGTCAAACACTATCTCCAGGCGCACGATTTTAAATTAAATCAAATTGTGGAGTATTCGTTGCTTGAATAAGTTGAACAGGTGGCGCAGTAACCGTGTCCGGTATCGGGCAAAATCCCCGTTGATTCCCCCTTTTATTACCTGTTGAGTCGTGTTATAATGGTTTTTATAAGCCGCTAACCCTTGGCTACATTCAGGATAGCTTTCTAACGCGATCTCTTTACCCTGGCCATTCCCCGGAAGGAGGGCCTAAAATGATCGGTCGGAATCTTGGTAATTATCGCCTGATTGAACAAATTGGCATCGGTGGAATGGCTACCGTTTACAAAGCCTACGATCCCGATACGGACCGTTACGTGGCCGTTAAAATTCTGCCCGAACACTTCTCCCAGGACCCCAAATTTCGCCAGCGTTTTGAACGCGAGGCCAAAGCCATTGCCAAATTGGAACACATTCATATTTTGCCCCTCTTCACCTATGGCGAAGACAACGGCATCGCCTATATGGTCATGCGTTACCTGGAAGCCGGTTCGCTCACCGACCGGATGAAGAAAGGGGCGTTGTCCCTGACCGAAGCCAGCCGCCTATTGAGTCAAATTGCCGCCGCCCTGGATTACGCCCATGCCCATGGCGTGCTGCACCGCGACGTGAAGCCCAGCAACGTACTGCTTGATTCTTCCGGCAATGCCTTTCTGATGGACTTTGGCATTGCCAAAATGGTGGCCAGCACGCTCGACCTGACCGGCGGCGGTATCCTGGGCACTCCGGCTTACATGAGTCCCGAACAATGCCGGGGCAACACCGAATTGACGCCCGCCTCCGACCAATACTCGTTAGGCATTATCCTCTACGAGATGGTCACCGGCCGCCCCCCCTTTCAGGCTGAAACGCCCATTGCCCTGATCCACATGCAACTGAACGACCCCCTGCCCCTGCCACGCCAGGTCCGCCCCGAACTGTCCGAAGAGATTGAGCGGGTGGTGCTCAAAGCCCTGACCAAAGACCCCAACCTGCGCTTTCGCACCTGTGGCGATATGGTGGCAGCCTTTGCCCGGGCGGTAGCCAAAATTTCCCCTGAGCAAACTCAACCGGCCGAAGACAGCCTGACCATCGCTTCTGAAATTCCGGCAGCGGTCACCACCCCGGATATTGAAGACGCCACCGTACTGCACGGAACCGCCGTGCCGGGTCAGGCTGCCAGGCCGCGCCGCCGGTTTCCGGTTTGGGCGTTTGGTTTGGCCGGGGTGCTGGTGATAGGTTTGTTGGCAGTAGCAGTAGCCGTTGTAGTTGGCTTGATTCCATCCGGCCAGGCGGAAGAAACACAGCCCTCTGTAACTGTGGTCGAATTGCCGGAAGGCACCCGGCGAGTGAAACCCTGCGTTTGGGACGATCACGGTCCCGGCTTGTGTATCTATGACCCTCCCCGCGAACAGCCCGACCAGAAAATCTTGCCAGAGACCGATTTTGAGATTACAGGCGGGGTTTCGTGGAGTCCTGATGGCAAAAAAATTGCCTTTTCGGCCATTGAACTCGGTGGGAACCCGTCGCAAGATCATGCGCTTTACCTGGTCAATGCCGATGGCACAGACCTGGCCAAACTCCCCCCCATTAATAACGACATCGGTCCGGCCTGGAGCCCGGATGGCGAGTGGTTGGCTTTCCATAGCGGCTGCGACCTGGCCATCATGCATCCCGATGGTTCTGAGCCGAAAATCATTTGGAACAGCGATGGACAACAAAGCGCATGTGTGGAACAGCCGCAGTGGTCTCCCGATAGCCGGTCAATTGTAGTTTCGGGGATGGTGGGCGGAGGTGGAGAGCCAACTTTTCCGGCAACGCGTGAGGTTTGGATTGTCTCTGATGAGGGTCATACGTTTACGTCTATTGCTACGATCGTTTATGAAAATGATGAATGTTTAATGCCCGATGTGGCTTTCAGCCCCGATAATACCCATGTAACCTACCTTGATGAAAAGTGCCGCGCCTGGTTGGTCAACGCCGATGGTTCGGGGCAACCGGAACTGCTTGATGAATTTCCTTATTGGTGGACGGCTGCCGTGGATCCTCAGTGGGGCCAGGCCAAACCTGTCCCTGAAATAGAGCCGGAATCAGCAACGCCATTGGAGCCGACGCCCGATTTTGCGGACACGCTTACGGATAAAATCATTGAACATTGTGAAAACTCGGAACCGCCCCAACTTTGCCTCCGTAACGCTGTCACCAACCGGGTTGCGCCAATAACGCAAAATCTAACTTTTGAGACAATTATTCTGTTTGCCTGGTCGCCCGATGGTGAGCAAATCGTTTTTGATGCCGGTACAGACCCGGCAACCGATATTTATGATCACAAACTTTATCTGATCAAGGCTGATGGTTCCAACCTGAAACAGCTTACCAGCGGCAACACCAACGACGTTTTCCCTGATTGGTCTCCTGATAATCAATTGATCGCTTTTGCGCGCGATTGCTCCCTGTGGGTCATCCGGCCAGATGGTACGGGGGCCAAACAATTGTTGCCCGGAGATGATAGATTTTGTGTTTCAATTCCAGCCTGGTCGCCCGATAGCCGGCAGATTGCCTTCTTGAATAGCCCTGACGATGAAACAATCCCCTACGAAATTCTCATACTCGATCCCAACCAACCTGCGCCTAAAGTGGTTCATTCGTTTGACCGGCCCGTTGAACCTTTCCTGATAACCTGGAACCCTGACGGCCAACAACTGGCCATCTGGTTTGCCGGTGACGCTCAACCCAGAATAGTACTGGTAAATATTAACGGCAGCGGCGAGCCAAAATTGATAGAAGGCGAGATGCTGGAAATATTGAATCCCTGGACCTGGATACCCAGTTACTGGCCACGCTGGGCAGGCAAACAAACGGTGGTTCGCCCGCCTGTTCAAGAATCAAAGGAAACCCTTATCCCGTCTGACCCGTGGGGGGATATTGTCATTCCGCCAGGGGGGACGATCAACTTGGCTTTTGTGGGGGCGCTTTCGGGCGAACTATCCGAACTTGGCGCAGTCCAAAAAAACGCTTTTCTGATGGCCCTTGAGGAAAAGTCAGCTATCAAAGGATTTCCCATTAAAGCCGGTCTCATCGTTGATGGCGGCTGTGGTGATCCTGATTTGGGGCAAAAAGCGGCCCAAGACGTTGTCGTTGAGGCCAATATTGTGGGCCTGGTTGGTCACACTTGCTCGGCTTCTTGCATGGGAGGAGCGCCTGTATACGAAGACGCTCATTTGGTCTGGATTTCTCCTTCCTGCTCCAATCCAAATTTGACCGAACAGGGCTTTGACGTGTTCAACCGGCTGGTCTTTCGGGATGACCGGGATGGAGATGAGAAAAATGCACAAGTTGTAGACACTCCGATCTACCAGGAATTTGCCCAAAGTTACCAGGATGCCTATGGCCAATCCCTGGCCGAAATAGGCTCAGGTTTTTTCGCGGCCTACACATACGATGCCACAAACATCCTGCTTCAAGCCATCGAGGTTGTCTCGGTGGAAGATGAAGCCGGCAACCTGATTATTGGCCGCCACATTCTGGCCGAGGCCGTGCGAAACATCCCAGCTTATCCAGGCGTCACCGGCGTCATCCGCTTTGATGACCAGGGCGACCGGTTGTTGCCGTAGGCTTATGCCAGAAGAAACTGTTATCTCGCCCTGGCGCGTGCTCATCCCGGTTGGGTTAGGCACGAGCTTATCCCTGATTGGTGATGCATCACTCTATGTTGTTTTGCCTACGCACGTAACCGAAGCCGGGGTATCATTGGCCAGTGTGGGTATCTTGCTATCGGCCAATCGTTTTATTCGGCTGCTGTTCAATGGCCCGGCGGGGATGGCTTATGATCGCTGGTCGCGCCGGTATTTGTTTATAGCAGCTTTGGTCATCGGTGCGGTTTCAACGGCCTTGTACGCGCTCACCCAGGGATTTTGGCCCTTACTGGCGGGTCGGCTGCTGTGGGGATTGGCCTGGTCTGGGATCTGGGTGGGGGGCAATGTCATTGTACTTGACCTGGCGGGTGAAAACAACCGGGGTCGTTGGGTTGGCCTTTACCAGATTTCCTTTTTCCTTGGCTCATCAAGCGGCACCATGATCGGCGGCTTGCTGACTGATTGGCTGGGCTACCATACCGCCATGGGGGTGGGCGCGAGTTTGACTCTTTTAGGAGCGATGATTGCCCTTATTTTCTTGCCCGAAACTCGTCATTTCAGGCGAGCCGTTTCCGTTAATTGGAGCAAGGTCTCGCCGCCTGCTGCTAACATTGTCAAACCAGTCAATCGGAGCCAGTTGGCTTCGGCCTTTGCCCTCCTGGGAATGAGTCGGCTGGTGGTGGCCGGGTTTCTGCTGTCAACGTTTGGTTTATTCTTATTGGAGCAGTTTGGCGATTCGATTTACGTTGCCGGTCGTTTGTTTGGCGTAGCTACCCTGACCGGAGTTGGGTTGGGTTTGACCACCTTGATGGCGATGGCCGCTGCCCCGGTGATGGGCAGACTGTCAGACCGTCTGCATAATCGTTGGCCCGTAGCCGTTGGTGGTTTAGCGCCCGGTGTGGCCGGCTTTGGCCTGCTGGCTTTAGGGTTGCCCTTAACCGTACTGCTCGGCCTCCCCTTAACGGCCATTACGAGTGGTAGCAATCAGGGTTTGGCCACAGCGCTGGTGGGCGATCTATCTGAGGCAAAACAACATGGCCGGCGATTGGGGATGTTGTTTACCACCGGCGATCTAGCCAGCGCCATTGGCCCGCCCTTGGCTTACGGCCTGATACCCTTGTTTGGCTTGAGTGGTATTTATCTTTTGAGCGCGGGTTTGTACGCCTTGATGTTCTGGGTGGCTTGGCAGTGGGCGGTCAGGTTGGGAAAAAAGAAGCGATATGGGTACGAAGGGTAAGTTCTTTACCAAACAAAGCATAATTACAGGGTTTGCCTTTGGGGTGATGGTCTGGCTGCTCATTTTCTTGAAACTTGAGCCGATTTCCGCGGCGATACCTCCTGAGCAAGCAATTGCCCGCCACCTTCTACAGTCCAGTCCAGATTGCCCGCCCGATTATACCCCCGGCGTTTACCTGTACGCGGAGCCAGATTTTAAGGGCGTTTGTTACCATACTACTACCGACATTGCCGATTTGGGCCAAACCCCTCTTGGCGATAATAATGTCTCGTCTGTTCAACTGCGGGGCTGGTACATCGTCAAACTCTATGAACATCCCTATTGGCAGGGCCGGACCAAAGAGATTATGGTAGATGAGGGCAATCTTGGTGCAGATGTGCTTGGTGGAAAATATTCATCGCTGCGCCTCTATCCCCAGCAAGAAACCGATCTTGTTTCAAATATCCGGGTAGCCTCCGGCCAAAATTATTACTTGAGTTGGTGCAAAATAGGAGATGAGTATTACCTGGACCGAGATTACACTTTCACCAATTTTTCCAAGGATAAATATGATGATCTTCCCTGTATAAAAACGGCTAACGCTGATAAGGACAATTCTACCTCAACCTTCCTTACCTTTGAGTTGAATGAACCCGCTTTTGTCTACATCTATTTCGACCGGCGGGTAAGCCGGCCGCCTGGGTGGATGGACCTGTTCCGGCAAACTGAAAACAAAGCCTTTGTCAGTGACCATAATCTGGATTATTTTGTTATCTATGCCTGTAATAGCCATCCGGGCGCAATCACTCTGGGGGGACCTCAATATGGCGGCGGCGGAGCCAAGGCCATGTACGTGGTGGCTTTTCGGGAGGGGGTGTGGAGCGAGCAGTTATGCACCGGCATCCAGCCTCCGGCCACCCCGACCTATACCCCCACCCCCAAACCGACACCAACCGTCATACCCACGCCTACCCCTCGTGGCGATGTAACCGGGGATGGCCGAATTGACATTTTTGATTTGTCCTTTGTGGCTGCACGTTACGGCTCAAATGATTCCGTGGCCGATATCAACGGTGATGGCCTGGTGGATATTTTTGACCTGGTGATTGTGGCCGGTAACTATTGCCGGTTTTAGGTTCTGTTGACATTTGCCCAAAAGTGTCATTAGTATGAGAAAAACGTGGTAATATAAAAAGACAGGACACGGCAGATCGATTGTCATTAGGTCTCAAGACCGTCTCGGAGC
>JAFGDY010000083.1 GCA_016931895.1 Anaerolineae bacterium | reverse complement strand
TACCCCAATATGTAGGGGCGAATCCTTGTGGTCGCCCTGGGCAGGCACAAGACCTGCCCCTACACCACGGAAATTCTGGAAGAACCTGTAACTTTTTAATCTACATCCCACTTGTGTTGTTTCCAGGCCAGGTACCTTTTTATCTGCCACCATAACCCTGGCAGGCCGTTGTTTTTTAGGGCGCGCCAGGCTTTTTGCGGCAGTTTCCAATAAGGCGTGGCTCCCACTTCAAACACAGGAATAGTTTGCAAATAAGCCTTATCGGGCGCAAAATGCGGTTTGGCGCAAAACTCAACCAGGGGTTGGGTAACGGTTTCCCATTGATATTGGGCCACCACGTTTTCCAGTTGGGCCAGGTAATCCTGGCGGGTTGTTTTGTCGGTCAACATTTCCAAAATAGCTTCGGCCACGCCTGAAACGTCCCCGGGTTTGACGGTTCGCCCCAAATTGAGTCTCACCAGTTCTGCGCTCATCACATCGCCTTCAGTGGCCAACAAAGGCAAGCCCGTCCACAGGTGATCCAAAAAACGGGTGCGGAACGAAAACCGATTTTCTACATGATTTAAGTGCAGGCTAACCCCCAGGTTGGCCTCCAATAAGTAATTTTGCCGTTCTTCATAAGGCACCCACTCGTTAAAAAATATGTGAGTATCGTAAAGCCCTAACGTTTGGCTAAGGGCAATAGCCTCGTCAACGGCAAACATCTTTGTTTCAGACCGGTTGGGGCGTTTGATCCCCATAAAAAACAATTTAACCTGCGGCTGTTTTTGGACGACCAGCGGCATCGCCTTTATCAGGGTTGGCGCATCCAGCCACTCCCAGATACCCCCGGTCCAGATCAAAACGTCATCATCTTTTTGAATGTTTTTATAAACCCCTTTTAAAACCGGCCGGCTGTGAACCGCTTTCTCTTTGGGCAGGCCAAAGGGCACTACATCAATGAGACCCCGCAGCGTTTTGTCGTCTTGATGACTGTGCGGGTTGACCCGTCCCAGCGCGGTCAACATGCCCAGCCAATAATCTCGCTGTTTTTCGCTGGCGCAGATCATAAAGTCGGCTATTCTGAGTTGCGTATTATGCGCGTTGCGTTCCCGTTCATTATAGAATAAACTCTTATGGGCCAAACCGGCCAGGGAGTAAACGTGTAAGGTTTCCATCAGCGAGGGGATGTAGATGTCCAGCAGTAAGGGTTTTTTAAGTTTTAGTAAAATAGGATGGGCCGACAGCACCGCCCCAACGGTGACTACCACATCGCTTTCTTCTGTCAGGGCATAGAGTTCCGTATCGGTTTGGCATAGTTTAACGGTAAAGGCTGCGGTGGGAACTGTTTTTTGAGCTACAGAGGGAGGAATAGCCAGCGTAACCGTAAAATAGTTGCTCAAAACCCGGGCAAATTCCCAATACCGAATCCCCGGCCCGGCCATATTATGGCCGATGGTGTCGTTGCAGATAAGCAGAACGCGGCGTGATTTGTTGATGGCGGTCAAGCAGACATCTCCTTTAGTTTAAGGTTATGAGCGCAAGGTTTATTCACTCTGGACAAGTTTGCAGAGTTGGGCAAAAACCCGGATCATGAACAGGCCGTACAGTATCAGCAGCAAGATGTAAAAGCGAATATCGCCCCAGATGGAGGGTTTATCCTCCACGATCCGTTGCCCCAGGATCGTCAGTTTTTCCGCCGGTGAGAGGCCATAATGAGTGCGAAAAGCCAGATCCCCTTCGGCCGGCCCCAGGATAAGATAGGCGTTGCCTTCGTCATAAAAATCCCCTGTTGCGCCGCCTACGGAAATGGCGTCACCGCCTATAGAGTCGGGCGAAGCAAAATAGAAGAAGAAAGTTTTGCCGGCCGAATCGGGTAGAGGGGGAAATTCAAACGTGCGCCATTGGTTATTCCCCACAGTGGAGGCATTGAATGTTTCCTGGTAGAGAACTTCTGCTGAGTCTGGGGATGGTTTCAAATAGAAGGTGACGTCGTGGGTATTTTTACGGCCGTAGTTGCGTAACACTACATCAATCCGTTGTAAATTATCCCGTGGGGCTACAAAGGTTTGACCAATAATAAAATCCCCTTGAATCTCTAATTCATCCAAATTCAATATTTCGGCGTTCACAATTTGGCCCTCATAACCCAGTAAATCCAAGCCTTTAGCCAATATTAAGGCCAGGCCGCCGCCGAGTAGCATGATGAAGATCAGGATATAAATTTGTTTCTTAAACAGGGGGAGTTGTTGTTTTATAAAAATCATGGCCAAAAAGGATAGTACCAGGGCAGGGCATAATTGAGCCAAACCAGGGTATCGAATAAAAAGAAAGCGCCGGCAATGAAAAGAAAACAGATATTGCGCCAGTTTTTTGGCAGCAAAGTCTGCCAGCCGGCAATCATTAAAATAGAAAAAGGCACTATTGCCGGAAAAAGGTAACGCGCCAACGACACGCTAAACCCTTTGTTGTGGTAGAAAACGGCAACCCCAAACCATATAACCATCGCCGTGCCGGCAAATAATAGAGTTATCGGCAATCCTTTCTGCTTGTTGATGTCCGGGTCCTTTTTTTTGATCCAAAGCCATAAATGAAAAAGCAGGCCAATGGCGGCTACGGCTGAAAATAGGAACAAGAGAGTGTACCAGATTTGGTCGAGCCGGTAAATAAAATAGCCCAAAATCCCCCAGTAGCCGGCAAACATATCTCTGAAGTTCTCAATTAAAAAAGCACCCTCTATTGTTTTTAAGCTCAATCCGGTGGCATACCACCCCACGCTGGTCAACTTATTTTGGTGGTATTCCGGCAAGAGAAAAAAGGATAAGAATAAGGCTATTCCTGCCACTCCAATCCCTAACCAGTATTTTGGGCCAAATTTCCAAACATACCATAACAACAAAAAACCCCACCCAATGATCAAAAAGTAAGCCGTAGACTTTGACCAAAAAGCCAATACCGTGAGCACCAGGGCCAGTCCCGTCCGCCGGCCGATCCGCGATTGGCTTGTTTCCAGTAACAGCAGATAAAAAATAACTGTGGCTAACAGCACGGTCAGATTACCGTCATTGATGGCCGAATTGATGATCATAAAAGAGGGAGTGAATAAAACCAGCCACGGTACCATAATTTGCGTTAGTAATGCTTCTGGAAAAATCTGCCTGGCGCTTAAAAAGGCAAAAATGATAACGCCACCGGTAATAAAAACCGATACCAGGCGTAAGGTCAAAAGTTGCAGCAATATATCTTGGTGGATTAAAAAATTCCCCGGCCAGGCGTAGAGGTAATACGACAGAGAGGGGCGAACAAAGCTGGCATATCTGTCTGAAATATTGACTAAATTGGGTTGGTGCGTTGAAGCGCTGGTCCACCGTGAGGCCGGGAAGGCGGCAAAATTAGCTGCCATTTCTTGGGGCCAGTCTTGAGTCAAGGGGCTGGCTGTTGTCCATTGTCCAACCAATAGCCTGATCTGGGCAAAGTGAAACTCTTCGTCGTGACTTTGCCACCAGGGCGGCGTCACCGAGGCATAAATTAACCCTCGGATGAGGGTTATAGATACCAGCAGCAGCAGCAACGTGGGGGTAAGGCTCTGTTTTTTCATGAAGTTGTTTCTAAAAACCAGGCTTCTACCTGGGCCACCACGGCTTCTGCCAAAACCAAAGCTGTGGCGGCGGCTGTTTTATTATACACATGAGCCGGTATATCACCTGGCAATCCATTAGGATAGCGGGTTGGAATGTAATAACTATCGAGTATGGCCCAATCATCAAGGTGTTGTTGAAACCGTTCCTCATATTTAGCCACTCGTTGGCAAAGCTGTCGCACCGAATGGCCTACCACCAACTCTTCTCCCTGGGCGTAGAGAAAAGCTTTTAATGCTTTCTCTGCCGTTTGTTGAGCCAGAAAACAGACAAGATAGTATGCCCCTTCAATATTGAGGTGTTGGGTCCACTTTAAATCGGCTTGCGCCTGCTCCAGCCACCGGTTTCCTTCATTTCGTGGGTTTTCTCTCATATAGCACTTTACCCGTGTGTAAGATATGGCGCATAAAGGGACGGTTTTGCATTCGCTCCATCTCTTGCGGTGTATACACCAGCAGGTCTACCGCCACCCTGGCCCGTAAACAGCGAGCCAATTCCGCGCAGCGGGTCACAAAATCCAACGAAGAATGCATGACCACCAATAAATCCAGGTCTGTAAACAAATCTCGCCGTCCGGCGGCATAGGACCCGAACAGCATGACCATTTGTACGGTTGGCATGCCGCTCAGTTGCCGTACCAGGCTGTTTAAATCTTGAGCCAATGTTTTGGTGTAACGATCGCGTGCGATGGATAATGTTGATGTCATTATGGGTAAATGTCAACAGAACCTGGCAAATCTCCTCACTTTTGGGATAAACGTTCCGCAAAGGCAGCGCGCGCTTCTGTTTCCGTTCCCTCTTTGGCCACTGCCAGCACGGTTGCCATATCGCCCGCCAACAATGCTTCTACGGCCAACTGTAAACCCGGAAAGACCTGGCTACGAATAACGCCGTCTTCCCCGGCCTCCAAAGGATGGTAAATCCCCTCTCTTAATTGAAACCAATCTAATGCTTCTTCATAGACCCGCCATACAACGTACTCCTGCACTCCATTGCGTCGGTACACGTTCAACTTATCGTGCAAATCATACGAGGCGCTGCTGGCGGCAATTTCCACAATCAACTCCGGCGGCCCTTCAATGTAGTCGTCATCGCTGATCCGTGATGTCCCTCCCAGGGCCGAATCCAATCGTAGCAGCGCGTCTGGCTGCACTTCGTTGTCCATATCCAAACGCAGCGTAGTATTGTCATTCAAATGAACACCGGAAACAGCTACGCGATAAGTCCCCAACCAAATCATAATATCCCCGTGCGCCTCGCTGTGCCTACTTCGTATCGGTGGTGGCATATAAACCACTCCTTCAACCAATTCCGCTTTTTTAAGCTGAGGCATCGCTTTGTAGCGCCGCTCAAATTCCGCCCGGCTCAACCGGGCCCCATTCTCCAACGGTAGCGGATCCATCGCCGGTAACTTTGTTTCACGTTTTGGCCGTGCTCTTCCTTTTTCCTTATTTTTAATCGCTATGGCCATTACCTGTACCTTCTTACCGCTTTTTTCTGGCGTCCTTTCTCTTTCATTTCTCTTCTCTGTCTATCCCATTGTTCCCAATCTCTCTCAAAAGGGTAACGGTAAAGTGGTAAGTGATGAGGATTTTCAGCATGTCATTTCGAGCGACAATAGGAGCGAGAAATCTCCTTAGACTCTGCTTAAAACGAACATTTCAAGGAGATTTCTCATCACTTCGTTCCTCGAAACCTGTCCTGAACGTAGCGAATGAATGACATGCCCTCACTTACTGTTTAACACCACCTCTCAAAAGACCATATCTTACTAAAAACCTAACTGACCCCGGACTTGCTCCAGATTCAGCACTTGCCTCGCGTCATTTGGGTCATAAATTGCCCAAACAACACTTCCAACTGATCTACCCGTTCTTCTGTGGTCAACATTATCCCACCTCCTGCCTGCGCAAACCTGGGATGATTACAGTATAACTATGGCCTTGGTTTTTACAAATTAACCACCCGATCTACACTCTTATCGCTCAACGCTATTCCTTGAAGTTCGGCTTCAGGCAGGAGATCGTTTAGAATGGCATAAATTTGCGCCTCATCTTGTTTTGTCACGGCGTTTTTCAGTTCCTCTATAGCCTGCTGCAAAGAAAGGTGGTCATTATCGGCTAAAGCGTTGATGGTCAATATTTTCGAATGTGTGGTTGGCCGGATAGTCTCAGTAGGTGAAAATAGGTGTTCTGATAACCGTTCTCCGGGACGCAGGCCGGTAAAGATAAGGTCAATATCCTCGTCAGGCTTTAGACCAGATAACTCAATCATATCGCGCGCTAAATCAACAATTTTGATCGGTTGGCCCATATCCAGCACGAAAATTTCACCACCTTGCCCCAACGCGCCGGCCTGGATAACCAAGTGAACGGCTTCGGGGATTGTCATAAAAAAGCGCTCCATGTCAGGGTGAGTGAGCGTAATTGGCCCGCCCAGCGTGATTTGCTGCTGAAATAGGGGCACCACGCTGCCCCGGCTTCCCAGAACATTGCCAAACCTGACTGCTACAAAATTTACCTGGCGGCGTTGCGCTAAATCCTGGATAAGCAGTTCGGCTACTCGTTTGGTGGCGCCCATAATATTGATTGGTTGGACTGCCTTATCCGAGGAAATCAATACAAAACGTTCAACCCGCGTTTGGTGGGCTGATTGCAGAACTATCTGGGTACCCAAAACATTATTTGACACTGCTTCGCAGATATTGGTTTCCATCAACGGAACGTGTTTGTGTGCTGCGGCATGGAAAACAACCTGCGGCCGATAGCGTTGGAAAATCCACGCGATGCGTTCCGCATCCCGAATATCGGCAATTTGTGTTTGGACCTCCAGATCAAAAAAAGCGCCTTGCACTTCTTGGGTAATGGCGTAGATACTATTTTCCCCATGCCCCACTAAAATTAGCATAGCCGGGTTGTAACGAGCTACTTGCCGGGTCAATTCCGAGCCAATTGAACCGCCGGCGCCTGTGATCAACACCCGTTTGCCGGTAAGATAAGAGCTAATGCCGGGTTCATCCACTTTAATGGGGTCCCGGCGAAGTAAATCGTCAATCTGGATGTCGCGCAGGTAATTGACGTTAACCTTTCCTGAGATCAACTCGTAGATGCCGGGAATGGTTTTATATTCTACGCCCGCTTCATTGCACAAGCTCACTATCTGCCGGATAGCTCTGCCCGGGGCTGTGGGCATAGCAATCAATATGACCTCAATATGGTGAGTTTTCACCAACCGGGGCAGGTCAACAGACGTGCCCAGAACGGGCAGATTGCGCAACAAGATGCCTATTTTAGCCGGGTTATCATCCACAAAACCAACCGGCTCCAAACCCAGGTGAGGGTTGCTCCTCATTTCTCGCGCTACCATTGCCCCCGCGTCGCCCGCTCCCACAATCAAAATTCGTTTGCGGAGTGATCGGCTATCAGGTTTAACGCCAAGCGTATGGCGGACTAATTCGCCGAGGGGCCGTTCCCAGGTTAAACGTGGCAAAAAACGTACGCCGCCAATAAAGGCTGTGCTAATCAGCCAGTCAAGAAGAGGGATAGAACGGGGGATGCCGCGACTAAGCGGAACCAATAACGTGACCAGGGAGGTTACCACCACCATCACCACGGCAGCGGCCACAAACGTAACAAAGGTGATGTTAAGCAAATCATGCGCGCTGGCGTAGCGCCAATGACGGCGATACATGCCAAAGAAGTAGAAAATCAAGGGTTTAAGCAAAATAGCCATCCCGGCGTAGATCAGCACCACCTGAAAATGTTCAGCCCACTCTGCCTCAAGAAAACGCAAGGCAAAACTAATCACCACGGCCAGGGGGATCAAAATAAGGTCGGCGGTTAGGTAGTAACGGTTGCGAAAGGGACGAACTGAGGGCTGTTGGAATAAAGAATAGCTCCGTTTGGTCACAATCTCCTTGGCCCCCGGTGGAGGATAAGGTTTGAGCGGCTCTTTTCTCTGGGCTACCCGTTTTAACATTGCATCCGCGTTCAGGTTGTTGAGAATTTTCTGTACCCCGTTCAGCGCCTTTTCCTGAGAAACAATGGCCACTGCGGTTAAGAAAATCAGTTTAAGGTCCAATAAAAAAGAACTGTGTTGCACGTATATCAACCCTAACCGGCTTTTCCAGGGTCTGATCAATTGGTTATAATCAAGGTCGGGGTCTGCGCTATCTTTTAAGATGTCGCCTTCATCGGAAAAAACAATAGAGGCAATGTCGGTAATGCCGGGTCTTACGCTCAATAATTCTCGTTCGGCTTGGGTATAAAGGTCGGTTTCTCTTTTTACATTGGGCCGAGGCCCAACCAGGCTCATGTCTCCCTTGAGGACATTCAACAACTGGGTCAATTCGTCCAGTTTGTAAGCCCTGATGAACTTGCCAATGGGCGTAATCCGGGGGTCACTGGCTGAGGTAGAGTCAACTTTTGACTTATCCGCTCCGGTAACCATTGAGCGCAGTTTGATCATCATGAATGTGCGGCCGTCCCTGCCAACACGAGACGCAATGTAGAAGGGCGAGTGATAATCTTGTAGCCAGACCAGTAGCATCACCGGCAGCAAGAGCGGGCTGGTCAATAATAAACCTGACAACGACATCACTATATCAAATAACCGTTTAAGCATAAATACGCCTCATTTTTTTACAACCTGGACAACAGCGTCAATTATATTTTCTGTTTGCGGGTAATAGATTTCTTCCAATGTTTTGCTGGTCGGCGCCGGCGCATCCGGCAAGGTGATACGAACGGGGGCAGCTTTTAACGTATTTGGACTTATCCTTTCTGCCAGGCCGGCTATTACCTCACCGGCTAACCCGCAGGCGCGCCAGCCGCCGTCAATCACGGCCAGATGCCCGGTTTTATTCACCGACGTAACAACTTCATCAAAAATCAAAGGGTTGATCACGCGCAGGTCAATCACTTCGCACGATATTCCCTGTTGGGCTAACGCATGTGCGGCGTTCAGGCATAACTGGGTTGAATAACTGTTTCCAACCAGCGTAAAATCGCTGCCTGGCCGCAAAATCTGGGGCCGTATCGAACGCAGGTTTTTTTCCGTGATTGGCGGCGCATCTTGTTCTACCTCGTAGAGCCATCTATCGTCAATATACAGCACCGGGTCATCCGACAGTACGCTGGCTATCAACAGGTCGCGGGCGTCGGCGGGCGTGGCCGGGGTGACTACTCTCAAGCCGGGCACGTGAGCAAACCAGGCATGCAGGGCTTGCGAATGTTGCGCGCCCTGCTCGCCGCCCCGATTGATGATGCTCCGGATGGTTACTGCGGCCCGGGCGTTTCCCCCGAACATGTGCGACCATTTGGCCGCCTGGTTGACGATTTGATCCATGGCCAGGATCATAAAATCCATACGTGGATGAACAACCACGGGCCGGTAGCCACACATCGAAGCGCCAATGGCCGCGCCGGTTACGGCCAATTCTGACACCGGGCTGTCAATAACCCGTTCCGGGCCAAATTCCTTATCCAGATCGGTCATTGAGGTGCCCACATACCAGGGACTCCACAAGCCCTGGCCAATGATAAACACTTCCGAGTAGTTGGAAAGTAGGTAACGAAACCCCGCCAGGATAGCGGCGCTGTAAGCCAGGCGTGATGTTGTCATAACAAAGCCTCTTGATTGGAAAAATAGACCAGGTCCAGCAAGGCGGTTTGGGGAGGAAAAGCCGTTTCGGCGGCGCGTTGCCAGGCGTCTTCAATGGAACTTTTTACGGTTGTGTGCAGGTTTACCAGATTGTCAGGGGACATTATCCCCGCATTTTCCATAGCCGCGGCCAGTCGCTGCACCGGGTCGCGACCTTTCCAGAGAACCAGGTCATCGCTCCGTTTGAGGCCCACGTCGGTGTCTTCACGCGGGCCAACGTGGCCTCGCCAGCGATAGGTAACTGTTTCCAGGAAAAAAGGGCCTGCTCCACTGCGGGCATGCTCAACGGCTTTTTGGGCCACTGCGGTCATCTTAACCACGTCGTTGCCATCAACAATTTCCGCCGGAATATGATGGGCCTGGGCAAAGCGAGCCGTTGAGTTGCCGGGTTGGCGCAGCCGGATATGCATGTGACTGGCAAACAGATTATTTTCACAAACAAAAACAATAGGTAATTTAAGCATGGCCGCCAGATTGAGAGATTCGTGAAAAACTCCCTCTTCGGTGGCGCCATCGCCAAAATAACTTACCGCAATTTGATGTTGGTTATCCATTTTTGCCGCTAACGCCGCGCCAACGGCAATGGGGATGGTGGCGCCTACAATGGGCACCGAGCCGGCAAAGCCAATGTTGCCATCATACAGGTGCATCGAGCCTCCCATTCCCTTGGCGCAACCGCCAACCCGCCCCAAAACCTCGGCAAACAACTCAAACACATCCCCCCCCAGAGCCAGATAATGGGAGTGAGAACGATGCGCGCCAAAAACACGGTCGGTGGCTTGCAGGTGGGTGGATAAACCGACAGCAATCGCTTCCTGGCCGATCCCCAGGTGACAGGGGCAGTTGATCTCGCCTGCCGTCACCATATCGCCAATTTTTTCTTCGGCCAAACGAATGACGAGCATCATCTTGAGTTGTTCGGCCAATAAGGCCGGGTCGCAGCCGGAGATGTCAAGGGGGTGATGAAACTGCGTGGGGTCAGCCAATCTATCCAAATTAGAATAGGTCATTCTTTACGCTCCGTAGCCGTAAAACTGCCGGATTGAACGGCACACGTGATCAATATCTTCATCGGAGAGAAAGGTATGCATGGGCAGCATCAGGCAACGGGTAAACAGCCTGTCGGTAAAAGGCAATTTTACATCTTTAAAACCCAACCCTTTGAATTGATGCACCGCTTTACCGGCCCACTGCACAATGGCCCGGATGCCCGCTTTGTCAAGATGCCGCTGTAGTTCGTCACGCCGGCCGGATTCAATTTCGTAATTTTGGTAAGCGTCAAAATGATCGGGGTTTTCATCCGGGGCAGGCGGTAAAATCAGGTCGTCAATTTGGCGTAAAGCCGCGTGATACCGCGCCGCAATTTCTCGGCGGCGTTTGATTTCTTGGGGAAAAGTTTTAAGTTTAAAATTGAGGATGGCGGCTTGCAGGTTGTCTAACCTGGAATTAAGCCCCCAGGTTACCACTTCGCCGGTTTCATCCCGGCCGTGGTCGCGCAGCAAAAAGATTGTGCGGGCTATGTCGTCGTTGTTGGTCACCACCGCTCCGCCGTCGCCAAAGCAGCCCAGCACTTTAGCCGGGTAAAAGCTGAAGGTGCCGGCCAGGCCAAACGTGCCCGCGCCGCGTCCTTTGTATTTTGAACCCAGTCCCTGGGCGGCGTCTTCAATAATGAGTAGGTTATGTTTATCGGCTATTTCTTGGAGCGCGTCCATGTTGGCCGTGCGCCCGTTTAACTGCACCGGCATAATGGCCCGGGTTTTTGGCGTAATGGCCGCTTCCACCGAAGCCGGATCAATCAGATGGTCCCGCCCACATTCCACCAGCACCGGCGTGGCATTGACAAAGTGAACCGAGGCGGCCGTAGCCACGTAGGTATGAGAAGGTAGAATCACCTCGTCCCCTTCTTTAATACCGGCCGCGCGCAGAGCCAGGATCAAGGCATCGGTGCCGTTGGCCACGCCAATGGCATGTTTTACCTGCAAAAATTGGGCCAGGTTTTGCTCAAACTCCTCTAAATCCTTTTGTAAAATAAAACCGCCCCACGATAGAACATCCTGAATTACGGCCAGCAGTTCTTCACCGCGAGCCGTGCCCAGAGCGGAGTAGTTAAAAAAGGGTACGGAACGATTGGTACTCATAGATTAGATTTCTCCTGTAATTTAGAGATTAGGGATTGGGGTCAATTTGCCTGATTCCTGATTCCTGACTCCTAATTCCCGACTCCTGGTTTCATTGTGGGTGATGTCCAGATTCCCGTAACCACTTATAATAGCGTTGCAGCGCAGTAAATGACCTTATGGTTTCGGTCATCAGGCTCAGACAGGGGCAGGGGCGTTGGGGCCGCATAAGGAACCGTTTCTGCCTCTATTTCGGCCGGCATTTTAACCATGTTCCCAAAAACAAGCCTCTTTAAGAGTTTTTTGCCCGTCATGCTTTTGGGCATCAAGCCTAGATCAACCACAAATTTTTTGATTGGGCGCAGAATTTTTTGCCGCCACGATATTTCCTCAACCGATAAATAACCAAAACATTCTACTGCAAAGCCATGTTTTGTCAATAATTCATTCAACTCAACCACCCCATAATAGGTATGGCTGTAAGGACTGGGGTTAAAGTCGTATAAATCTTTGTTGGCCGTAACTATCAAAATTTTGCCGCCTTTTTTTAAAACCCGCTTGCACTCGTTAATAAATTGCTCGGCTGAAGGCAAGTAGTAGATGGCTTCGAAAAGAATCACCACATCCAGCGAGTGGTCTGCATAGGGCGTATCCTGAGCGTCAAATGATTTAAGTTCAATGCGATTGCCGTAGTGGTTTTGGGCAATCTTTAGAATGTTTTCATCATAATCGCCGGCCTTGATGCTTGCAGCCAGTTTAGATAAATAGCCCAGCCCCGGCCCGGTGCCGCAGGCAGCCTCCAATACATCCTTGCCGGCGCAGTAGGTTCCGGCCCAGTAATAGCGGTGGCAGAGTCGCTCTAATTGTTCCTGGCTAATTTCATCGCCGGCCAGTTCGGTGACGGTTGAGTAGTCTATGGTCATATTAAATCTACCTTGATTTGCATTGTGTATCCAACATTTATGTTAACGCACGTGAACGCCATATCCAAATGGCTCCAATGAAAGCGGCAAGAGCTAATACTCCAACCAATAACTTCTTTTCTGCCCGTTTTTTCGACGCTGTGAAAGAACCTTGGGTAGACGGTTGGCCGGGTTGGGATAGCGTAAAAATCATTTGCCAGGCCTGCATTTGGATAAGTGGCAACTTAAGAATTATTTCATCTATAGCTTCCAGCCAGCTTAGCAGCGTGTCAAACCAGGGCATATTTCGGAACGGGACTGCGGCCAGGGTAGCCAGGTGGAAGAATTTGACCTCAACTTGGCCAAAGAACTTCTGAGCCAGGTCTAAATCTTCAAGAGTCAAAATGTGCTCTGCTTCCCATTCGGTGCGCAAATGGGGGGTGCGCTTTCGGTAGAGCTGAATAAATGGATTGTAAGCCAGCGGCTCTATACAAATAATTTCCCCTTCTGGTTTGAGAACTCTGGCTAATTCGGGAAAGGCGCAATTTAAGTCGAGGTGATGAAGAACACCGTTGCAGATAATGAGGTCGAAATCGTCGGAGTCAAACTCCATTTTTTCGGCATCCATCACGTAAAAAGTAGTCTGATCCGCTAATCCTTCTTGAATTGCACGCTGGCGACAGTTCTCTATGGAGACATTTGAAATATCAATCCCAACAACTTGAAATCCTTGTTTTGCTAGGGTTATCGAGGTATCTCCATCACCACAGCAATAATCAAGAACTTTTTTATCTTGACCTCGTTCGATTAGCCAATTCTCATAAAATTGAATGCTCTTTCGGGTGATTGAATAGAATTTTCTGTTGGACCAATAGTATTGATATGATTCCTGATCTTCCTTTAGAGCCATATCACGTATTTTGTTATGAAATTCTATTTCTTCTAGTTTTCTTTTTTCCATTTATAACCTCTTTTTTTACAAATTCAGTGGGTGTACCTCATTTATTAGAGTAAAACCAGTGACTCAAGTTTAGAACAAATGCGGGCTTTATCCCTCACCCTAACCCTTTTCCATGTAGGAGGGGAAACTTCTACCTCTTGTCTTGGAAGAGGGGGGTAGGGGAAAGGGGGGCGTACCTGTTTTTTACATTTGTTTGTAAACATTTGCGCTTGTATTTAACATAAGCCTACTACTTTAAGTAGCTATATTCTCAAGGTGTTCAATTAACCTAGGATAGACAACTTCCACACTGAATTTTTCTTCTAGCAGTTTTCTTGCTCTCATACCCATAGCTTTCTTTTCATCTGGATGATTCAAGAACCAATGGATGCTCTCAACCAACGAGGCGACATTATTTGCCTGATATTGGAGACCAATTTTCTCTTGACGAATGAGAATTTCAAGTTCGCCGCGCAGTGAAGAAAGCACGGGTAATTCTCTGGCCATATATTCAAACGGTTTATTTGGCAAAGACATTGAGGCATCATGGCGATAAGGAGCTAATCCTACTGATGAAAGACCCAATATTGATACAATGGAGAGTTGGTCAAGCCAGCCGGTAAAAATGATGTTATTTAATCCCTGAGCTTGGGTATGTAATTTATAGCCTTCATCTCCATCTCCAATTATAATAAACTGAACTTGGGATGGGGTGGTTTGATAAAGTAGGCGGGCAGCCTCAATGACTGTGTCAAGAGCATAGGAAGGGGTGAAGGTACCCACAAAGGTTATCAATAAATTATCTGGATTGATTTGATAATTAGAAATTAATTGAGCTTGTTTGTCTTGAATATCTTGATTTGAGAATGATGATTGAGCCGGATATCCCATCGGGAAAACACCGTCAGGAGAACTTTTTTCCCGGCCAGCATATCTCAAGGCCCAGTTTAGAAATGTGTTGGAAATGGCAGTTATCCCTGTTGCGCCTTTGAGAATGCGACGTACCCGCTGAAATTCAGTGAATAACGCCACCTTAAATAGGTTGCGAAACCGGGTTGGTGCCAGCGTTAAGTAATGGTCGGGCCACAAATCTCGGATATCAATGATGACCGGCGTTCCGGTTTTTTGGCCAAAATTTACCGCTTCTTCGGCCAGTTCCAATGTGGGTAGACAACAAAAAACAACATCTGGTTGATCTGAAACATTAAATGCTTCTTGGGCAAATGCTTTGGCCATCACCCGATGATACCAAAAACGTTTAAGCGAGTTGCTCCGGTTATATCCAGGACCGTGTAGTAGTTTTAGTATCAAACCTGGCTGAATCTCAATGGTGCGCGGACCATTAAAGCGATGTTTTCTTTCCAGGTAATTGAAAGTAGATGTCCACCAGATAACTTGGTGTCCATCAGTAACCAGGGCTTTTGATAGCAACCCACATCGGAAATAGCGAAAATTACCGTCTATATCTGGTAGGGGTTCACCTATTTCAATGATCCAGACTCTCATTTTAACATCATTTATCTAGCCAATAGTTGTACCTTATAATGTTCCTGAATGGCTTGAATGATTGCTAATAGCCAAATTCCTGTTTTGTGCCGACTTTAACATTACAGTTAGTATAGTATATTTGCTGCTTTCAGCAGGAAAAGTTCATTCTGGATGATATCGAAATCTATGCGCGTCTCTATCTAGCCTTCAACAATTGGTTGTAAATTTTGGTCATTTGGGTTACATTGTCTTCCCAATTATAAAGGTTTGCCACTCTTTCACGGCCAGCTCGTCCCATTTTAGTTCGTAGGGCTTCATCTAAAACCAATCTCTCGACTGCGGCCGCAAGTTGTGGCGGATTTCTGGGGGGAACAACAAATCCAGAAACGCTGTCCTCAACCACTTCCGGCAACCCGCCAATATTTGAAACGACCACCGGCTTTTCACAGGCGCTGGCTTCAATAACAGCTACCCCAAAACTCTCACTATCTAAGACCGAAGGGGCGACGTATACCGAAAGGGCATTATGATATTTAGGGATATCTGCGTGCAAAATATGTCCGGTGAATACAGTCCATTCAGTCAGCTTCAGTTCTTTCACTAAATTCTTTAGAAGAGCCTCTTGCGGGCCGCCCCCTACGATGAGGAGTTTTAACGGCAGGCCAGGATATTTATCCTTCAGCAACCTAAAGGCTTGGATCAGATATTTGAGGCCATATTTTTCGTCTAAGGTTTTTATGGTACCAATTACAATATCTTGGGGGGCAAACAAATTATCAGTAATCGTCTTTTGCGGTTTGAATTGACTCAAATCAATGCCAAACGGGGTTACTTCAATAGGTTTATGAGTATATTTATTGGTTTCTTTAGCCATAACATAGCTGGTTGAAAGAATTTTATCTGCTCTGGCCAGATTGAATTTTAGCAGGTTTTTATGCAGCCATGACTTATTAGGAAATTCATAGACGTCATAACCCCATACGGATAGGATGGTAGGGTGGAAACCGGCCAGCGCTGCCACCGTGCCATAACCGGCTGCGTAGTGGGCATGGACAAGATCAGGTTTGATTGCTGCAATCAATCTGCGCACCCATAAAAAACTGGTAAAGTATCCCAAATTGGGGGTAAAAGGCGCCTGGTAGAAAAAAACCTTTGGGTCGAGTACATCACGGAGGGGATGTAAAGACAATAGATGAACTTCATAACCCCTGTTGGTGATTGCGTTTACCCAACGATTAGTATGTATAGAGGTTGCGCCGGCCAAGAAGAGAATACGTGGCATTGTTGACCTTCTTATAATTTTTTTTTCTAATAATGGGGATTTTGGTTAGCCAGAAAATAGACAAAGCCAAGGGAATAATATAGGCAATATAGCCCAATCCAATAACAAGATTACCCCGACCAACCATCAAGTAACCCGTGCCAATAATTGAGGCAATGGTATATAGGCTTACATAAGACAGGCGCATGAGATGATATTCAACCATCACCAATATAAAACCAAAGAAAGCCGGATAAAAAAACATACCCAATATGCCTAAATTGGCGTAAGCGTCGCCCCACAAGGTAGGGTGAAGCGAACCAAGCGATCCTGACTCGACCATCGCTATCCATGCGTGAAGATAAGGACTCCTGTTAAAAAGGCCGTCTTGTAGGGCATCTAGCCAGATTTGGTAGGTGATATCAGCTGGTTTTAACTCGGGAAACATGCTGCCAGGAATATATATCAGCGCCAGTCTGGTTAGGGTTACGCCAGATTTATAGGGATATTGAGTATAATCTTTATCAATTAAATAATAATAATACTGATAAATTTCACTTTCTCCTCCAGAAAGATCAAAATCATAGCTGGCCAGATGTGCCAGCAAGCCTCCGGATGTAACCAAAGCCAGAAAAGCAGCCAACCCTAATCCACGCACCAGCCGGGTAAAGGTATGTAAACTAAACCCCGCCGCGCCCAAGACTATCAATAGGAAAAGCTTCTGCAAATAAGGCATTGACGAGCGCAGCAGATCAATATACATAACACACAAAAGGGTGAGCAACATGGCCCTTGAACCAGTGATTTGAAAAAAGATAAAACCAAACAAACTCAACAGAATAAAGAGTAAAAACCTTTTTGCTTTCAGCGCCAACCAGATACTGGGAAAATAGATGAACCCTAATAGCGTCCCCAAGGAGTCTACCAGGCCCAAGGAAGCTCTGGCGCTTTCCCAGTCGGATAGAGCCAGGGCCACGCCATGTCTGAAACGCAGCATAATGGAGAAGATAACAATCGCCAGGGCGATAAAAAAATATCGATTTGAAATACCCTCAGTGACCTCAACCCTACCTGAATTCAATCGCCTATTTTGCAGCAGAATCATGTCAAGGCCGGCCGTCATAATTAAAAACAGCAGGTTGGCCGGTACCATTAACGCTTGTCCGTATACAAGCGTATCCAGGCCAAAATCGGCTAAAAAACTCTTGAAACTAAAAATTGATATGATTTGCAGTATGGCTAAAGCGGCCCAGATTAGACTGTAAACTCTTTGTCGTTTCAGGCTAAAAAGCAAGCCTGTAACCAACAATAATGTGTTTAGGGTATATAAGAGATAGAAGGAAATGTTTTCCATAACTGTTTATTTTAGTATTGATTACTATGTTCGGATAGGGGGATGTTTCAAGTTTTCGAAAATCCAGGGTAAGGATAGGCCGGCTACCTGGGACGACACCCAACCGGTTCGGCGGCATACGAGAATCAACATATAAATCATATTGATAAACTCCCCAATAGTCCAGAGCGAGGCCGCCCCCAGGTGAGAATTGAATTCTCCCCAAAATAGAAGCGGCAGAATGATGGCCGCTCGAATTAAAGCCCCAATCCCCACCACTGCCGGTTGGCCCAGGGCCAACAGCATAGCCGATAGGAGCCGGTTTTGATACAGAGCATAAACACTCAATAGCAAGATTTGAGTTGATAGCGCCGATGGTGAAAACTCCAGTCCAAAGACCAGAATTGTCATTGGTTTAACCAGAAGCATGCCTATCGTAGAACCGGCAACAGCCATAACTGTGCCCAGGTGTGAGAGTTTGAGATAGGATTGCAGATTGTATTTTTGGTCTGTCTCCTTTGACCAGGTATCAAACAGCACCGGGATAATCATATTAAGGGGCAAAATGACTGTGGAAACCAACAAATATGAAATACTAAAGTAACCGGCTATTTCGTCAGCCTTGCCGCCCTGGCGCAACAAGGTGTATGTGGCCATAGCCACAAAGGAAAAAGCAATACCGGGAATAAATGACCAGAAACCATACCGGGTCGCCTCAATCACTTTAGATAAATTATGGCCATCTCTTTGTTTGAAGAATAAATGCTCCTTTAAGACAAAGGCCGACAAGCAGGCAGAAATAGCGCCGGCAAACACCAGGCCCAGCACCAAAATCTGGTAATTCTCGGCGTACCACAAGAAATATATCAAGAGGGCAAAAACAGCCGGCATAACCGAAACCAAGTTGTAAACTTGAATTGGTTTGACTGATAAACTTATAGCTCGGTACATGCCGTGCAGCAACATGCCGGTGGCGGCCACAATGATGGCCAGAATGGTCAGCACATTAAAGCCGCTCAACTCCCTCACGCCCAAAGCGTATAAAAGGCTGCCCAGGCCTAAAACCACCCCCCCAAACAAGAGACTATAGGAGGCAGAGAATTTCACCGCCCAGTTAGTTTTTATCATTTTGGAGTTTATCATAAATACAAAGGCTTGTGGAAATCCAAAGAGGCCAATATTGGTGAGAAAATCTACCCCAGAGCGATAGGTCGTAAGAAACCCCTGCCCTTCTGGCCCATATCTTTGGGCGATAATAATATTGGTCAAAACCGTGCTGCCGACTCCAAAGAGTTGAGCAAATATCGTGATGCCCAGTTTATTTCTGAGGTTCATTGATTACTCTTTTAGGCAAGCAGCAGCAAACAAGTTGCTGGACAGGGTTATCCGCCTAAACCACCTGGAGGATGAAAAAAGTTGATATAAGATTGTTTTGACCGTCCGCTTTAGTATATTTCCCGAAAATCTTGTGCCCCATACCCGTTTATTTAATTCTTGCCTGTATAATTCATACTCACTTTCAAAAGACCATTTTTGCTGGTAATTTATGATTGTTAATCCTGCCGCTTCAAACAGCTTTAAACCATCAGCCAGCGAGTAATTTCTTAAGTGGCCGGAGGAATCTTCTGGACCATATTTTCTAAGAGCAAACAATAAGCATTTTTCCAGGGGCAGATTCACCAACACAACCTGGCTCAGCCCGGCCGCAGCCCGTAAAAACTCAACATCATTGGGCACGTGCTCTAAAATATCACTCAAGATCACCAGGTCAAACTTTTCAGTAGACCTTTGAAAATCGCCGGCAATAAACGTAACTTCAGGGAATCTCTGTTGGGCTATCTGCACGTTGTTAGGAGATATATCAAATCCAACTCTACGTTCAACATCAGTGCCGGGAAACGCGCCGATGATTTCTCCGGTGGCGCAGCCTATTTCGGCTATTGAACGATAGGAAAAGTTTTGGGGTAAAACAGCCAGTAAATTAGGAATTTTATAGTGCGCCACCTCTAGCGCAATCCGCTGCGCATTATAGGAGGCCGGGTCTCTCCGCCGAACATATTCTTCCAGCTCGTCATATAAAGTTGCAAAGTCTGTCATACATTTACATCCAGGGGTAAGTTGATTATTCAGCCGGCCCAAATTGGCCAATATCTACCAACAGCACGTTATCAAAATAAAATTGATTTTCAACTCCAGCGTTAAGTAACCATACCTGGGCTGCGGTTGCGCCCTGGGCAGGTTTCATGAGGTGAGCATGGTGAACCCAATGAGCCGGCTCATTGGGTTCCCGAATAAGGTTGTAGTAATCATACACCTGTTGCCCTCTTTTGAGGTTGCCCAGCCAGCGCCAGCCCAGGAAACCGGTCCCCTCTTTGCCTTTGGCCCAGGCCGCTTGCAAATAAACGTGCTGTGGGTTTACCGGAAAATAATTGGTAACAAAACTGGTATGATCCATCTCGCCGACGTTGTTGAGTAAGGCGGCTCGGGTATCTTGCCCATAACGGCGCTCAGCGACAAAAGTGCGTGTTTGGGCAGAGATGTCATAGATATCTTCAGGAAAACCAAAAGGAGTCCGGCCCAATTCAAACCCGCCATTCGGAACCAGGTTCCGCGCCTCTTCTATCACCTGCGCCCAACGCTCGCCAATATGATAAAAGTTGGCCTCGTCGGTTATAGGAACACCATTGGCCGGCGCCCACCAGTAAAGCCATAAGGCCGTTGGCTCGCCCCCCACCAACATGGCTTCGTTGGCGTCATAACCGAGTAACTGCCAGTCATTGATTTGAGTATAGTAACCACCAACGGGAAATTCTGGCTCCCGATGGGCCAACTCCTCCTTTAACTGCGCCAGCCAGATATTTTCAGAGCATTGGCTCAATTCACATCCATCGGCCAACTTCTTTAAACTGAGGGGGTCTTCAGGAGCCAGTTGGCGGTATTGTTGGTACCAGGTTTGGGCCTGGCGCAGCCACTGTTGATTTTCACCGTTTTTGAACCTGGCCTCGTTCAGCATACCTAAACGCAGATAGGCCCGGGCATAATCGGGGGCCAGGGCGATGGTTTGCTTGTAGGCGTTTTCGGCCTGGGGTGATTGTCCCTGGCGGCGATAATATTCGCCCAGGTAATACCATAATTCCGCCTCTTCCGGGGCCGCTTCTATCAAACGCTGCAACCAGAATTCGGTTGGTTGAAGATCATTGTACCAGGCATAGTAAGCCAACACACCCCGCTTGGTGGCGGTGGCCCACAAATCATCTCTAAGCGCGCCGGCGATGGCCTCAATTTGGTAACTGGCTAACCGGGGTTCGGCTGTTGGCAAAAAGCTTTCTTCAGGAAAATGCTTTGCCTGGTTGCGGTAAAAATCAGCTTGTTCAACGTTGTGTGCGTAATATTGATACAAACGCCATTTAGCATATAAGTCGGCGTAATCATTTTGGCCCAGGAGTTTATCGCGCCAGATAGAAACCGCTGCTTCCCGGTCATTTTTTAGCCATAATTGCTCGGCCAGTTTCAGATAATTGACAGCCAGTTGGGGTTGCCGGTCGCCTATCAGCCCGGCTTGGTAATGAGCAATCGCCTGTTCCACATTGCCCAAGTCATCGTATGCATCCCCTAGCTCCAACAGCAGGAGGGGGTTGTTGGGTGATAAGGATAGGGCTTGTTGTGCGGCTGCCAGGGCCTGTTTGGGTTTATCCAATTGCAGATAGGCTTTGGCCAACTTGCGGTAGGTTTGCTCATTATCTGGTTCAAAATGCAGGGCGATTTCCAGGTAGCCGACCGCCGCCTGATTATCCCCCTCGGCCATGAGGGCGGCCCCTCTATCCAGATAATAAGCGCCAACCAGATAAGGCCCGCTTAACCAAAGTAAGCCCAAGAAGGTTATACCTGCCAGGCCACCCCAAATCCTGGAAAACACTTGTGTACGCCTCAATAAAGTAACCGTTTTTTGACAATTCAGCCATCATACACCAAGCCCAGGCAAAACACAAATTTACAGCGATGGTGGCCTATTGGTTATCTGAGGAACTCAAGCCCTGGTTCTTCTGGTTGAATTTTAATGGGAGGTCTCTTCACATACCCAGGCTGCGTAAGGCAGCCTGATATATTGTCCATCGGCCCGGCCCAGAACATAAACCAGCCCTTGGGTGTAACCCTGGTTATCTCGTAGAAGCACTGCTTTTTCAAAATCTTGCACCAGAATGACGCCCAGTGAAGGGTGTTCTTCTGGCCCTGTGGCCCAGCCGATTTTATCAAAAACCTCGGGTTGGCACCACACCTGGCCTATGCCAAAAGTTGGTTGAAATTTGCCCGGCGGGGGGTCATCGGCAGAGCAGCCATATTCCGGTTGTCCTCGTTCGTAACCAGGTTGGTCATGTTGCCAGGTGTGGAGAAAAGTGCCCTGTTCCCCTAATTCCTGCCCCCCGTAAATTGTTATCACCAGCCGTTCGCCGGCAGCACTGAGGTTGCCCAACCAGAACATCCGGCCCCGTTCAAACGGAACCTCAATCGCCTCAGTAGTTACCGGTTCAGGGTGCAAAGGACAGCCCAGCCGCCATTTTTCGCGCTGCCATAACTCATAAAATTCTCCGCGCGGTTCAACCTCACATAAAACCGGCGCAGCGGGAGGGCTGTTTGTGACCAATTCCCGGCAGTAATCCTCTTCAGTTTGCCAACGGGCCAGGCGAAAGGGTTCGTTGGGCCGGATGAACTCGTAACCGGCTTCTTTCAGCCGGTCAAGCCGGTAGACCCAGGTTTGGGGATACCTCCTGAAACTGATCAGAACATCGGGTGGCACTTCAGCCGGAAAAGTGTCCTCCTGGATAATGTTTGAACGATTGATGAGATAATAATTAGCAGCCGTATATACCGGTTCCCCGCTGGCCAGTTTGTCATATATTTTTTGGTAAGGTAGCACCGTAATCTCTTTGTTCTCATCCAGCCACTCGCCTGGATAAGCCCAGTAGAGGGTAATGGAGTTACATGGGATGCCGTTTAAGGTATTATTACCCGACAGGTGACATTGATTTTCTAGCGCCTGGCCGGCCAGCATAATATCTTCACCCCAGCCCAGCCAGGCCGGATTGAGTTTGCCCTTGATGGGGGTACTGTCGTCGTAATGCGCCCAGATCGGTCTGAAAGCGCCATATAAAGGGCGGAAAGGCAGAATCTCTGCCAGCAGGAGTACCGCAAATATCCCCCCAAAGGCGGCTTTCTTCTTTGCGGGCAGGGTGGTGAGCGCTTCTGTCACTTTCAGCGAAACCACCATAACAAACAAAAATAGGCCGATGTTGAAGTATCTGTTCCATACCCGGATCTGGAACAGCCCAAAAACCAGCGGCATGAGCAAGGCCCCGGTCCATAGCAGTTCCAATCCCAGGTCTATTTTCTGCCGCTGTTGGGTAAGCCTGGTCACGAGCAGGGCCGCCAGCATGCTAAGCCAGTAAACCGTGGGCATTGCATTCACAAAAATGGCGTAAGCATAAGCTATGAACGAAACACGATGCTGCCAGGCCGAGGCCGCGTTGAAGTGCAAATCGATCTCAGTGCCGGCGAATATTGGGACCGGAGGGTCATAATTCCCCGGCGCAATGGGAAAATACGGGGCATAGTAAACATCTACGACATAGGTGCCGGCAATTCCAACCAACAGCGCCAAAATAGCCAGCAGAATATTGGCCCGATCGAGTTGGCGGCCGATTATGGCCAATAAATGGGGTCGAAGTGTGAAAAATTTGTCTGCCAACAAAATGCCCAGGGCCGCCAGGCAGCTAATCAGGAAAGATAGCCCCAGCAGGGGTAAGAAGTAATATCTAAAATTATCACTGCCGAAAATGCCAAAATTGTATAGCATAATTGGCCCGGCCCATGCTGTCAAAGGACGCACAGCGCCTACCCAGAAACCGGTCGGCACATTAAAATGTCGTATGACGGCAACGACCAACGTAAAAATAATACCTATGGCCGCCGCCACAATAGAACCCACCAGAACACCCCGAAACAACCTGGCATAACCAGACTTTGAGGCTGGTTGGCTAACCAGGTAGCCATATACGGCTAAAGCAAAGATTAAGATTGGAGAGGCGATCAACTTCTCCTGGGCGGCCAACCAGGCCAAGACAATCCCAATCAACCCATCCCTGGAACTTTTTTCTTTGATGGCTGTTACCAGGTGCAACAGAGCCAAGATGCCTAACAGCATCGAGAGCAGATCGTAATTGAAAACTTTCAGAGCAATGTTGTTGGTTGGCAGGAGTAAGGCGGTATAGATAAAAATAACAAAGAAGAATTTTTTATTTGACTCTGAGATGAAGTCCCGGCGCAAGCGGTAATGGAGCCAGAGTAAGAGAATAAATCCGGTCAACCAATGCAGATTTTTGAGGATGATTTTGCCCTGGATCTCGGTCATTTCCGGCGCGTAATATTGCGCTGCGGCCGCCAGTAAACCTAGCGAGGTGGTCGTCGTTCTGGCGGCAACCAGAAGCCACTGCCCCAGGTCAGCGGAGGCCAGGTGGAGCGATTCCAAGATAATGCCGTACACGAGCGCATCGTAGGTTAGAAATTGACTGACTCGTTCCAGAGAGAGGTATAAGGGGGGGAGGGATAAGGCAGCTAGAAGCAAGGCTGCGCGCCACGACTTGCATTGCCAACGGAGATAGAGCAGGAGTGAGAGTTCGGCCAAAAACAGAAAAACAAGTTCATACCGATTCATAGTAGTTTGTATCTTCTTGGTAACTACCCAGCCTCTCGTTTCCAAACTGGAGTTTGGGAACGAGGTTGGGAGTGGCCTAAGTAGTTACTCTTCTTGGATAATTGTTGTTATAGACCCCGTAACACCATTCTCTGGCCCTGAAACAGCCTGGTGGATTCGTCGTCCACCTTGCAGCCAGTCGCCGGCTTCAAATAGGCCTCCTGCCAATCCGCCCACCACCGCTGCGCCAAAAATTATCAGGGATAGGCTCAAGGCCCGCGCTTCGGATATACCGTAATCATTTAAAAGCAAGACAAAACTGGCTTCACGTACCCCCAGCCCGGCAACCGAAACCGGCATCATGTTGATGATGGCTGTTAGGGCAGTCAACCAACCTATGACGAATATAGGTTGATGGATGTCCAGAGCCAAGGCTAATAGATATACGTTGAATACCCCCAAACTCCGGGCTAATAACGACAGGCCCAGCACCAATCCAATGGTGCGGCCATTGGCTAACCCCTGGAAAGCAATCAAGGCTTCCCAGGCGGCGCAACCTTTGGCGTATAACCAGGTTGGAAGCGGAAGGCGAGATAACAGCGGCCGGCTCAGGTGAGCTATCAGGCTGGTCACCGTTGCCGAACAAAAGGGCAGCCATAACAACATCACCCCGCCAAACATCATCCCCACGATGGTTCGGAAGTAGGGTGAGGCCAGGCGCGCATCAAACCACATACCAATTAAGCCGACGCCGAGCAAAACGAGAGTGTCCACCAATCGGAAATAAATCAACAGCGCCCCGGCCTGGATACCTTTGCGTTCAGGACGCGAGAGTTTGTACCAGGTTGCGCCCCCTCCCGCTAACTCACCAGGCAGCAGCAAGCTATAAAAACCCGCAATGAGCTTGATCTTGAACAGTTCAAAGATGCTGAAGCGCATCTGGAGTAAATCCAGGCCCAACGATAGTTGGTAGGCGTAGATATACCGGAGGAGAAAAAAACTGGCCAAGGCGATTATAAATAAGCGCAGGTCAAGACGGCTTAAGGTATGCGGTACGGCGGCAAAATCGACCTGGGTGAATAGCAATGCCAAAATCAGGGCGGCAAAGGCCAGCCGGGCTATCCAACTCACCCACATGCGCTGCTGGCTGGTCAGTTTCAAAGTCATTGTTTCAGTTCCCCTCTTGTTTCTGGCAAATTCAGTATATTGTAGGGCGAATATTTGGTTACTTTTGCCGGTCTGTTGTGACGACGCCCTGATATGGCAGCCTGATATATTCTCCCGTTGCGTGAAAGAGAACGTAGACCAGTCCCTCCTCGTAACCCTCGCTATCACGCAGAATTACTGCTTTCTCAAAGTTCTGAAGCAGGCTTACTTTAGGCTCAGGTTTATATTCTGGGGTTATGGCCCAGCCGATTCTATCGAATACTCCGGGCATGCACCATACCTGCCCTATGCCAAATTTCGGTTGAAATTTTCCCGGGGGTGGGTCGCCGGGAGAGCAGGAGAATTCGGGTAGTTCCGGCTGCCAATCCTCCGGGTAATATTCCCAATTGCCGCATGCCCCTAACTCCTGCCCGCCATAAGTAGCGATAACCAATCTAAAGTCACCATAAGGGTCAAGCTTGTCTGGCCAAAACATACGTCCCTTTTCAAAAGATGTTTCAATGAATTCGCCGGCCAACGGTTCAATGTGTTGCGGGCATCCTATAAGCGCTTTGGCGCTATGCCACAGGTCTCGAAATTCTCCCGCAGGTTCCATATTACAGGATACAGGCGGTAATTCAGCAGGTAGGCTATTTAATGGTATCGCCTGTAGGCGATTGTTTAAGCTTGGTAATTTCGTCAATGCTCTTTGGTCGGTTGGGCAGTGACGGATGAACTCGTATCCGGCTGCTCTAAGTTGGTCGCCCCTGAATATCCAGGCCTGAATAAATCCCCGAAAATTGATGACAAAGGCAGGGTCTACTTCAGCCGGAAATGGACAGGTTTTCTGAACAACGCAGGCGCGGTTAATAATATAATAATTGGCTGCTGTGAGGGGCAACTTTGACAATGAAGTTCGAACACCTTGAATAGTGCTGATCTGCTGGTTTAGATCTAACCAGTCGCCTCCATACAGAGTGGCTAAAGTTAGTGACACACAAGGAACCCCATCGAGAGTGTGATCATCCGACGCATGACACTGTTTCTCAAGAATTTTACCGGCCAGCATTACCTCCTCTCCCCAACCCGGCCATGGCCGGATTGGCTTTCCGGCTTCGGGGGTATTACTGTAATGATTTGACCAAATCGGTCTAAAAGGGGCATACAAGGGGCGGAAAGGCAGAACCTCAAGAATTAAAGCTGTTACAAACAGGGCGCAAAAAAGGGCGTTTTTCATTGGCGACAGGTTGGTCATCGCCTCCGTTACCTTGAACGAAATGACCAGGGCTGTCAAGAACAAGCCGATGTTGAAATATCTACCTCCAACCGGCATTTGGGCCAGGGCAAAGGCCAGTGGCATGAGCAGAGCCAAAGTTAATAGTAATTCGAGATCCCAACTTGTTTTCTGTTCCCGGTGAAGGATCTTGGAAACAATAAATGCGCCGGCTAAACCAAGCCAATAGACTGATGGCATTGAATTCACAAACGCGGCATAACTATGACCAATGTATAAAGCTATATGTTGGCGCCGCGAAGTAGCCGCAAAGTGAACAATGGTATCATTCATTTTGCCGGAAGGTTGATACTGGCCGGATTCGATGGGGAAATGCGGGGCTAAATACGCTTGAACATAATAGGTGCTTACAATTCCTATAACAAGAACCAAAATCGCCAGACCGATATTCGCGTTATTGATTGAGCGGCCAAACTTCATCAACAAGCTTGAATTTTTAGTCAGAAACCTGTTTGCCAATAAAAGAGCAGCGGCCAGCAGACAGGTTATGAGCAGGGTAAGCGCCAATGTTTGCAAAGGATAGTAATTGCCAAAGTTGATTTTTTCAGTTATAAACCGAAGTGTTCCCCCCCAGGCGGTCAAGGGGTAATGGGTGCTCTGCCAAAATTCCTCCGGAACATTCCAATTTCGCAGCCCGGCAATGATTAGCATAAACACGGCGCTTGTAAGCAGGGTAATGGCGATGGCCAGCAAAAGGCTCCAAACCAACTTGATATATTTAAACCTGGCCGCAAGCAGGTAACTCAAGTAGCCATATACCGCCCAAGAAAGGATTAAAATCGGAAATGCGTTCAATTTTTCTTGGGCGGCCAGAAACGCAAGAACAATGCTGAACAGGGCAAAAATCCGGTTTCTGTTCTTGATTGCCAGAATGAGGTATAAGATGGCCATAACGCCCAGCAATAGAACCAGTGGATCTTGATAAAAAATCTTTAAGGCCAGGTTATTGGTTGGCAGGAGCAAAGCGGTGTATATAAAAATAATAAAATAGAACGCGCTGTGGCTGGCCACAACAAAGTGTCGCTTCAACAAATGATACATCCAGAGTAAAATGATGAATCCGGTCAGCCAATGGAGATTCTTGAATAGAATTTTGATTTGCGTCGTTGCCATCTGGGGGAAGTATTTGAGCAGGATCGCTCCCAGGGGACCAAACAAAACATCGGTTGTTCTGAATAACCCTCGCAACCATTGGTTTGGGCTATAATCAGGTAAAGATATGTAAAGCGACTCGTTAATCTGCTCTTCATCCACGGTTAAAAATTGGCTGGTCATTTCCAGGGATAAATATATCGGAATTACAGACAATATCGCCAGGGCAAGGGCCGCGCCCCGAGATTTGAGCGTCCAACGAAGATAGACTAATAACAGTAGTTCAACCAACAGAAGAAAGACGAGTTCATTCTGGTTCATCGGGTCTTTATTGTAGATGGGGGCAGTTCATAGCCCAACTTCGCTATATCCGCTTCAAGCTCTTCTCTGATTATCGTGCATTCTGCCTCGGTAAGCTGAGTTCGCCATTTGTAGTTAATAGCCTGATCCATTCTCAACACCCACTCGGTTTTGGCCGGCAGTTCGCAAAAGTCAAGTAGAGCGGTCAAGGTCCTATCCTGATCCAGACACATGTCTTCATACTTGACCAAATGGCAGTTAATATCCGGCCTCTCCTTCAATTGTTGCATAATGTAGGTGTTAATGTTGACCCAATGTCTGGCCAGTAATCGTACCGAGTCTGGTCTGGTCGGGTCGTAGATGTTTGTATTGTACCGGCTGATTACGTGGGAGTGACGGCGCCAGCCTTGGTTGGGGTAGAGGTTCATGCACGTTGTTGGTTCTTTTGGAATCTCCACCAGCAGATGGCCAAACTGAGCGAGGATGATTTTCCAACTGGCAATCATCGCATAAGGATGCCTGATGATATGAATCAACTTAACGTCAGGAAAAATCTTGTGGATGTATTTGAGTTTGTTGCTGAGATGTCCGTTCTTGTTTAGCAAATAAAAGCCATCCCTTTTCAGAGCGGGATATTTTTGGGCCAGATAACTATGCATAAAGTTGATCCGCGCCGGATCAATATCGGCATCGTCCATCGGTAGACAAAAACAGTGGCCGATTGGCGTGCGCAATCTGGCCCCGCCAAAACCGGCTATAAAAGCCCCACCAATTTTGACCCACATCTCGGTATCTTCCCCGTCGGGAAAGCCCCGCGTTGGTATCAGGCGACGATGTTCGCTGAGAAGATTAAATAACATCGTCGAGCCAGATCGCCCACACCCAATAATAATAACCGGTTGGCGGATTAGGGGTACTCCTGAGGTTTGATTTTCCGAGAGGCGCGGCTCCAATGGAGACAATAATCCGTTTATCCGGTAGAAACGTTGGATATAACCTTTTGCCCGTGAAACGAAACCGGTAGGTGTATACCGGTTTCGTGTTATCGTTTTGTTCATTATTTATGGTTTGCGAGCCAGAATTTCAAGCACTGATCCTATCCCCGAGAAATTGAAAAATTCATACACGAGCCGGCGGATAGATCTCAATAACTGCCCCCGCCATGTCGACTCGGTTACATAACCGGCATAATCACCAGTATAAGCCTGGCCGCACCGGTTGAAAACGGCTTCAAGCATTGTTTCAGACATGCCATAACATTTTATGGATATTTGCCTGTATCCCATATTGGTGAACAATAGGCGAGCAGTCTGGCGCGAGAAGTACAGCAGATGCAGGGGAGGATGGTTGCCAATCCAGCGGTCAAGCCCGAGTTGGATGGTCCATGACTTTATATTCGGCAACCCAACCACGTAAATAACGCCACCTGGCTTTAGCAGCCGGTACAGCACGTCCAGGTAGCGACGGGGGTTGTGTAAATGTTCAAGAACGCTGCCCATAAATACCGCATCAAACGAGGCTTCTGTTAACCCGGCCTCAAACAGGGAACAGCGGTGAATGTTCAGCAGCTCGTCTTTGTCATAACCCTGGCGCCAATCTCCAGGATCAACCCCGGCTGTCTCCCAACCACGGCTTTGAGCCATTTCCAGGAAGACCCCCGGACCACAGCCCAAATCCAGGATGCGCCCGGTGTGGCCAAGTTGTTGTTCAATCAGGTCAAGATATTGCTGGCTTGTATTGCGTTGCCAGATTGCGTTTCCACTCAAAATCGACTCTGTGTTCAGGTAAGCAGTTTGAAAGAATTGATCATATATTTCCTTGGGCAGGGCATAAGCGGCTTGTAAGGCGGCCTCAGACGGGCAGGGATTAGCGAAAATCATCTGACAGACTTGACATTGGTCAAGATTCCAACCTCTGAGTATGCGCCACGACTTGAATTGGCCATTGCCGCACACAGGGCAAGTGTCAATGTCAACTCTTTCCGAAAGTATATCAGCTGTTTTTGTAATTGGATCAGTCATTAGTAATTCACCCACCATGACTCTTTATACGTGCAAATATCACAACCTGGCTCATTGAATTCTTGTTTTAGATGAGCCTCTTTTAAAGAGAGCATACGTTTTGATTGTAAGATTTCTTGAAGAGATTGTTTCTTGAGGTCACCAATAATGGCATGCGTTGCATAATCAATGCTACACTTCTTTAGGAAGCCGTTTGAAAATACTACTGCCTTACTGAACAGGAGATGGCAAGGGTATCGTGTAGTCTGATGGTATTCATGAGCAGCATCAGTGGTTAGATTGGTTTGACTCCCAGCGAAGTTGTGTGAATCGATGATTTCGACGATATCTACGAATTTGCCAAAAAACTTTCGAAATTCCCGTCGGCTATCTTGATTTTCTGATAAAGTTACCATATTGACCCGGGTCAGAGGCGTTTGCCAGCCCATCTCTTGCCGAATTTCCATAAAGCGCCGGATATTTGCAATTACCTGATCGAACTTGAGATTGATCCTAATTTGCTCATACTCTTCTTTACGGGCCGAATCAATGCTCCAGGTCAGGCTGTCCAGGCCGGTGGCAATAATCTTTCGGGCTATTTTCTCGTTCATCAATGAGCCATTGGTGAACATGTGGACATAAGTAAAACCGTGGGCTTTGGCAAAACGGATCTTGTCAAAGATATTTCTGTCCAGAAGCGGTTCACCGCCGGTAATAATCATCTTGCGGATGCCCAGCGCCTCGGCTTCCAGGCAAATGCGCTCAAACAGCTCTTGGGCCATAATTGTTTTGCCCAAGTGAACTTCGGGTGGGCACATAATGCAGCGGGCGTTACAGGCATCGGTGATAGTCATCTCAATAAAAGGCGGAACCCGCATATATTGCCGTGCTTTACGCTCGACCAGTTCCTGGTAAATTTTGCGGTAAGGGGGCATGTGGTAAATGGCCTCACTTTGCATCATCTTGTGAGCCAGATGGTTGAGCGCCGGGGTTTTGCGTATAAAATTGTAAAAGGCTCCGTATAAACGGCTGCCCAGAGTTGGGCTGGTGCTATTCATCGTCTATATGCCTCCAAAACTTTATAAGTAGCGTCTACCACATCTTGCGCGTCTTGGTCCGTCATGCCTGGGGTTAAGGGAAGCGAAAGGACATTGGCCCCAATATGTTCGGCCATTGGATATGCGCCGTCGGACAGTTGCAGTAAATGCCTGTAGAAAGTCTCCTGGTGTAAAGCAGTATAATGCACACCGGCCCCAATATTCTCTGCCCGCAGGGCAGTGACGATTTCATCGCGCGAGGCGGCAAACTGTACGGGGTCAAAGATTAAAACATACAAGTGCAGTCCATGCCGGTGTTTCTGAATGTTATCAGGGCGCCATTGACGTGTCACACCGGGTAAATCGGCAAACGACCTGTCATAAAATCGGGCGATGGTTTCCCGGCGGGCCAAGAAAGCCTCTACCTTGGCCAGTTGGTGCAGTCCCAACGAGGCCTGCAGGTCGGTTAGATTATATTTATAGCCTGCTTCCAGTAACTCACTATGCGCGATCCCCTTTTTTTGATAGCGTTTCCAGGCGTCAACATCAAGCCCGTGTAGCCGCAAAACCATCAGACGATTGTAGAGATTACCCTCGCTAAAGGTAATTATTCCGCCTTCGGCTGTGGTCAAGTTTTTGTTTGCATAAAAGCTGAAGCAGGTCAGGTTCCCATGAGCGCCAATGCGTTGGCCCTGGTAACGGCTGCCAATGGCATGGGCGGCATCTTCGATGATGGGGATGTCACCCACCGCAGCGCGCACTGCATTCAGTTCAACCGGCAGGCCGCCAAAATGGACCGGAATAATAGCCTTGGTGCGGGGCGACACAGCCGCCGGGATGAGTTCGGGATTTATGTTCAAAGTATCCGGTTGGATGTCAACAAAGACGGGTCTGGCCCCACAATGAACAATCACGTTCGCCGTTGCCGCAAAGGTTAGCGGGGTGGTAATGACTTCATCTCCCGGCCCTACACCTTTTGCTAATAAAGATAGATGCAGAGCGGCCGTGCAAGAGCTGACGGCCAGCGCATAAGGCGCGCCCACATATTCGGCAAAGGCTTGTTCAAACTGCTGCGTCTTTGGCCCGGTGCCAATCCAGCCGGAGCGAAGGGTGACTACTACCTCTTGAATCTCTTCCTCGCCCAGGCAAGGTGCCCCGAAAACCAAAAACGTATCTCGAACGGGAGTTCCCCCCTCAATAGCTAATTTTTGTTTCATTTAGTCCCCCAAATGTAATTTGGTGCATCTGGACCGCAGTTAAAGAGCAGATCAATTACTGATATATGTGGATCAAAAATTCCGTTTATTTGAGGGTAAGGTGGATAGTTGTAAATTTGATACTCCAAAGTAATCCCTGCTTGTTTAAATTTCTCTGGCTCAATGTAGGCTTGCGCAGAGGGACCAGACAAGTAGCGATCAGCTCCCAAGGCCAGACAAATGTCCACCAGACGGTCTGTGCTACGAGATGTCAACTTAAGATCAGAAGAAACGACCCACTGCACCCTTATCCCTAGAATATCGGCTAACATCTTAGTCAGATAGATATCGAGATCAGATATCCGTTCCCATGGCTGTTCATAGACTTGGACCAGCAAAGGAAAAAATTGTTCAAAGTATGGTGCTTTACTGTAGCAGTGGTGAATAGTTTTAAGGTGGTTATGTTGCCAGTTCTGTCGGTTGTCAATCAATATCTCATTGATAGGAGCAAAATATTTTCCTTTAGTGAGAACCGGTACTGTAATCCATTGGCTACCATTTGGTGTTTTGATACGATTGCGATTGCGCCAAGATCTACGGTCGTATTGAGCATCATCATAGAATACAAAAATGTCAACTTTATGAATAATATCAAAGTAACCCCGCCAGGGTAAGAAAGTTGGTTGAATGTCAGCCAGTGATATCATTAATGTCTTACAAGTTCTAGATAAAAGTTTTCGTATCGGCGAACCATCGTTTCGGCTGAAAACTCAGTTTCAATTCGCTTTCGCGCTACAGCACCTATTATCTGCCGATATGATGCAAGGTCTTTTGAGATAGTTATCAACTGACCAGCCAGGGCATCCACATCACCGCATGGTGTCAAAAAGCCAGTTTGATTATGTTCAACAATCTCTGCAATAGAACCTGCGTCATAAGCCACAACTGGTAAACCCATCGCCATTGCCTGATAGATGACTACTCCCATATTTTCATCAAGGGCAGTCATAACGAACAAGTCTGCATCAGTATAAAAATTCTCTAGATCACGGCGCAGGCCGGCAAAAATCACACTGTTATCCAGGTTTAGTTGACTGACCAAGTTGCGCAATATTCGCTCCTCCTGACCGCGACCAACAATAATGAGCCGGGATTGAGGTAAATGATCTTGAACTTGTCTAAATGCTCTCAGTAGCTGTGTTTGGCCCTTGGCGGGGTGTAGACGGGCAATATTTAGGATAATGGGTGAATCTGCTGAAATCCCAAATTCCCTACGGATACCAGTGAGGCATCCCTTTTGAGCTTTGAGCCGTTCGGCATAGTCCGTGCCAATAGGAATGTGACTGATGTTAGATGGATGGTACCCCAACTGTGTGATCTGTTTTTTGGCAATCTGGTCTTCAACCACTATCCCATTGGCCCGCTTGATGACTGGTTTGAGCAAGGGATAGAACCAAACAGGTAATTGTTCTTTCAGAGCATGCATCGATACTACATATTTGGATCTGATAGATTTATTTTTTAAGAAAAGTCCCAATAGGGTTGAGAATTCCAGGTGGAGATTAATGATATCAGGTTGAATTTGTCGTTTTACCTTGAAAGAGTGAACCAAACTTGTGATTACACGGTACCGATGGTTAGAAAGGTAGGCTACTGGAGTACCTGTTGCTTTCAATTCCTCACCAACAATTCCAGGCCCGTGCAAAGCAGCACAGTGATGGACAAACGTCTTTGAATGGGCATATTTAATAATACTGGCTACAATCTCTTGGGCGCCGCCGGCGTCCAGACTGTCAATGAGGTGTAATACTTTTAACGGTTTGGTCATGGGATGTGTTCAGAATGTCCAAATCTCCAGTCTTGCGGCAGTTGGTTCATTAAGTTTGTCATTGAGCGCTATCGGCGCGTCTAAAAACAAATTCATTACAGCCGGTGGGTACTGTTGGTGCCACAATTCGCTCGATTTGGAATCCTTCGGCTTCTATGAAATTTACAATGTCTGTTGGTGAAGCATATTCGTAAGGATATCCGCCCAACCAATCAATCACATCGTACCAAAAGTCCATTCCCCGTTCCTTGGCCAGGGGGTTACGGCCGGTAACCAACGCTTTAGCGGCGTAGATAATAGCACCAAAAAGATAATTGAGCAACCAACGTCCAGGGCCGGGCGACAGATTGTACAGCCACTTGATCTGTTGCCAAATTGGGGAGCTCCAGTGATAATTATAAATCGCCATCACCAAGCTCCCCCGCTCCGGTTCCACCAGCGAGGCAGCATTGCGAATGGCCTGCCACATCGCCCCGGTGTGATGCAAAGAACCCCAGGCATATACCAGGTCAAATGTGCCCAGTTGAGCCAGAAATGCCTGGTCCAATACATTACCCACACAAAGATGCGGTGCAGCCAGGGCGTCCCCCTGTTTTTTCAGGCGTAAAGCGTTGCGGGTGGATACCTCAATCGCCGTTGGGTTGAGGTCAAACCCCACTACTCGCGCGGCCCCACTTTGCGCGGCCGCAATAGCAAACAAGCCAGAGCCACAGCCAATATCCAAAAAACTCCGGCCGACGATGTTCTTGGCCCCAATCAAGTCTTGTAACGATTGTACGGCAGCCTGTAAACGTTGGTTATCTAATTTAGCTGCGGAAAAATCTTGCCAGTTACGGCCAAAATCAAACTCAAGCGACATTTTTTACCTCGTATTGGCGCAGCCAGATTTCAAGAGCCAATAAGGCCCAGATGCGCCGCCCGTTATCCGCTCGACCCTGTTTATTTTCCTCAATCAGAGGCGCAATAGCCGCGCGGCGTAGATAAGGGCTGAGCTTGGTATCTGGGGCCAACAACAGGTCGCGGGCTGGCTGATAGAATGGCCCCCGCAGCCAGAGACCTAGCGGCACGCCAAAGCCCAATTTGCCTCGCTTTCCCACCGCGGCCGGCAGCAGGTCGGCAAATACTTCTCGCAGAATCCATTTGGTTTGCCGTCCCCTCACTTTCCAGCCTGCCGGCAAACGGGCGGTCAATTCCAATACTTGATGATCCAGAAAGGGGGAACGGGCTTCCAGGGAGTGAGCCATTGTCGTTCGGTCTACTTTGGGGAGCAAAGCGCCGGCGAGCATATAATGCACATCCGTGTATAAGGTGCGGTCCAAGGGATGGGTGGCCGGGGCCTCTCGAAAGGTTTGAGCCAATAAATCGGCCGAAACCGTGTTGCTGACGGCCTGGCGCATATCGTCGGTATAGAGCGCCAATTTTTCGGTCTCGGTAAAATAGGTTCCCCAACGTAACAAACTGGTGGCCCGGGTCATGGTGGCGGCCCGGCTCAGTTGGCGCAGCGCCATTACATAATTGTGTTCCATGGGTAAATCGGTGCGTACCGGCAGAAGCTGCAACAGCCGGTCGAACACACCTTGCCGCAGAAAATCCGGTGCGAACCGATAAGCGTCGGCAATTACATCGGCGTAGTAACGCTGGTAACCGGCAAAAGCTTCGTCCCCGCCATCGCCATTGAGGGCTACCGTCACATGTTGCCGGGTCAGTTGGGCCAGGTGCCAGGTTGGAATCGCGGCGGGATCGGCAAAGGGTTCATCAAAGTGCTGAATAAGGTTGGGTAAAATATCCAGCGCATTTGGCTCAACCATAAATTCATAATGCTCTGTGCCAAATTTCTGGGCTATCTGGCGCGCATAAGGCAGTTCATTGAAGCCGCCTTCCTTAAAGCCTATGGAAAAGGTTTTAACCGGTCTATCCATCATCCCGGCCATCAAACCAACAATGATGCTGGAGTCGATGCCGCCGCTGAGGTGCGCCCCCAGGGGCACATCGCTCATCAGGCGTATGCGTACCGCCTCAGTAACAGTTTCGCGCAGTTGGATTTTGAGTGCTGCTTCTGGGAGATTCCATTTTGGTTCGTAGCTCAGGTCCCAGTAACGCTCAAGCTGTATCCGTCCGTTTTGCCACACCAACCGGTGGGCTGGCGGCAGCTTGCGGATATTTTTGAAAGCTGTCCAGGGATCGGGTACATAGTGTAAGGTGAGGTAATGATGAATAGCTTCGACATCTACGGCAAGCGGGAGATGGGGATACTGGAGGAGGGATTTTAACTCCGAGCCAAACAACAGCGTCCCGTTGTGTTCGGTATAATAGAGCGGCTTTTGTCCCGTTCGGTCTCGGGCCAGCAGTAGCCGCCGTTGATTCTCATCCCAAATGGCAAAAGCAAACATCCCCCGCAATTGGTCCACGCAGGCCACACCTTGCTCTTCGTATAAATGAACAATCGCTTCGGTATCGCTGTTAGAGTGGAAAATGTGGCCTTTTGCCTCCAAAAGGGCGCGGAGCTGCGGATAGTTGTAGATTTCACCGTTAAAAACAATCCAAATCGTCCCATCCTCGTTAGAAAGTGGTTGGTCACCGGATACCAGGTCAATAATAGCCAGCCGGCGCATCCCCAGCCCCACCCCGCCTTTGAGATAGAAGCCCTCGCTATCTGGCCCCCGGTGACGAATGACGGCATTCATGCGCTCCAACACCAGCCGGTCTATCGGGCAGGCGGGGTCACTATTTATCTGGCCGCAGATACCACACATAAACACACTTTCATATCAGCCTGAATTTTCAGCAGGAGCCTCACCATACAGGTAGATACCCAAAACTGAAAGCTCCTTTTCACTTATTTCTTGAAACTGACGGTTGAGCCTGGGTCTGATTTCTCTTAACCCCGGTTCATCTTGCAGAAAGACGTCATAACTGATATTCACAAAGCCGGCCTGTCGCATTGCTTGCACATAATCTGGAACACGCCATCGGTTGAGGTAGAATCCTCCTTTGGGATTAAGCCAGCGTTCCCATACCTCCACAGAGAAGGTCAACATTTCAAACGGGTAATCAAAATAATGATCGCGCAAATCAATGGCATGATAAGTAACGCCGCCAGGCTTAAGCCACTCACGGCATTTAACCAGTGCTAGTTCCGGATTTTGCACATGTTCCAGCACAGCCCCGCTGGTCAATAGGTCTGCTTTTTGAGGGGCAGGTGGAATTGGCCAGGTCATCAGGTCTCCCCTGATAACCTTGATGCGTTCAAGCACGTCATCAAGCTCAAGCCCTAACCTGGAGCAATCGTTGGCCAGCATCAGCCGATGTTCTTCAGCATCTAACGGTACGGCATAAAGATCAAGCAGGGTCACTTGACTGGCTCCTGCGGCCAGCCAGCGAAGCGCCGCTCGAGCGTAGCGGCCGCTGCCAAACTCAACAATATGTTTACCCTGAAAATTCAGGTTGAGCGCCTCTAAACGCTCACGCCACTGCCCAAAAATTGCGTCAGGACATTCTTCAGAAGCGTTATCACCCAGCCCGGCTGCTTGCAGTTTCATCATGGCAAAAAACAAACGGTCAGGAATTTGGCGTCGTAAAACCCGCATGCTGATGTATTTCCAGTTCATCATTTCTCTCAATCAAAGACTCGGCCAAGGTTAGATATGCTTTAGCCACGCTTTGCCAGGTGTACTGCTCCTCAACCCGTTGGCGGCCTGCCAGCCCCATTCGTTGTCGTAACCGATCATTCGTGATTAATTTTATTAAGGCCTGGGCTAAAGCCGCTGGGGTTTCAGGCGGAACCAGCAAACCGGTTTCTCCTTCTTGGACTAATTCTTCATTGCCTGCAATTTGTGTCGCCACCACTGGCAGGCCGCAAGCCATAGCTTCTAAAACAACGTTGGGCATCCCTTCATCCCGTGAAGGCAAAACAAAGATGTCGGCAGTTTGGTAACGAGCAGGTAGTTCACTCCGCGCGCGCCAACCGCTGAAATGAATAGGATAATCCAGTTTGTTGGCTGTTTGTTCTAACTCCGGCCGGGCGTCGCCATCGCCGACAATTTCTAATGACAGCGGGATGTGGGGCGGTATCAGGGCCAGGGCCTGTAGAAGTATGTCCAAACCCTTCTGATAAACCAGGCGTCCCACAAAGAGCACCCGGATTGTTGACTCTTGATGGAGGATATGAGGAAGGGGATGGAAATGGGCCGCATCCACGCCGTTAGGAATCACATGCACTGGTATCTGCGGGGCCGAATGTTGAGCCAATACCTGCAAGCCGCGGCTGTTAGCCACCACGGCCCCGGCTTGCCGCCACAAAAGGCGAATAACCGGGCCAACCAGCCGGTGGTATAAGGCTAAGTCGTAGGGTTGAAAACCCGGCACATCGCCGCCGCGCAAAGAAACAATGTAGGGGATATCATATCTCAGTTTGAGAGCCAAACCGACCGGCCCGGAGGGAACACCAAAAAAGGTAATGGCAACCTCTGGCCGCCAATCACCAACTAACCGCCAGGCGGCCAATCCAGCGCTAATGAGAAAAGTCAACATCTCTGGCGGCGTACACCGGTCGGCCCAACGGCGGATCACGGGTATGCGCTGAATAGTGAAACCATCGCGTTGCTCATAATGGGGCAATTCCCGGAAAGCTGAGGTCAATACTCGTACTTCAACGCCCAGGCCGGCCAATTCCTGGGCTAGATTAGCGGTTGCATTACCGGCCCCTCCGCCCAGTGGGGGGTATTCATAATTTACCAGTAAAATACGCATAGTTATGGAGACAATCTTTACGATAGCCTGACGAGCTTGACATCATCAACCCAGACTTTCCCCTCATTGTAAACGACTATCGGGGCCAGGTAGATCTCTGATGATGAAGGTGCGACGATAATTGTTTCCACATAAGTCCAATCCAGCGTTCGATTTTCTAAAGACTTTTCACTGCCTCCCCTTATACCAGTACTTCTATCTTCCCACTGTAGCAGATCAACCTGCAACATATCAATGTTCTGGGTTTTGATCCAGGCACTGAAATGGTAGGCAACGCCCGGCTCAAGCAACACCGACTGAAACCACAGGCCGTGTTGTCCCTCGGCCAATCCTTCAATCAAAGCGCTATATCGTCCATTGTAACCGACATTCGGATCGAGGCCAAAAGTCGCCGCCTTAGAAATAGGATAAACATTCCAAACGCCTTCTTCAAACCCGCCGTTGTTCAGCAGGTTTTTCCCTTGGGCCAGGTCAGGCTTCAACTCCAATAATCGATGGTAGGCATCAAGGGCTGCATCTTGGCGACCGACGTTGGTGTAAGAGTTAATAAGTTGCAGGTATAATTCAGGTGTTGGCGTACCAATTTGCGGCTGCAAAACCTTCCAAATCTCACGAGCATAAAACTCATGCAAAACCGGGCCTGGATGACCATCATTGGGCAACGCCCACAACTTCTTATAAGAAATTGCCCCAAACTCGCGTGTATAAATGGGCTGTAGATCTACGGTCTGGAACCCGGCGGCGGTCAACTCCTGGGCCAGCAGCGTGTGGAAACTCTCTTTAGTTTCTGCCGTTTTGAAGTCAACTGGACTGGGCAATATAAAAGCATATGCTAATATGTTATGGGATCTCAATAACTCCCGAAACTCACGTACTGTCTGTTGCCAGCGAGGCCAATAAGGCCCCTCAGGATCGTACAAATCGGCTTCCCAATCAGAATAGCCATACTTAAGCCCCCAACGATCACCAAGACGATTGATTTGATAATCAAGGAAGCGGAAAGTGTCTAGTCTCAGTAGAGGAATCTGCGAAGGAATATGGGTAAAAAATCTCCACTCCTTTGGACCCCGCCTGATTGATCTGGGGAGAGGTGTTTCCGGGTCATTGGTAACCACTCCAACCACCACAATATCTGGCGCAAGGGCCAGTCCATCCCGGTACAAGGCGTTGAGCTCATCACGTGTGTTCCATCCACCAACCGACATATTGATAATTTCCACGTGCGGGCCAGCTAACTCAGCCAAGAGAAAAGGATATATCTCGTTATCTGCTACCCCTGCCCCATAAGTAAGAGAGTCCCCCAGGATCAGGATCCTGGTCATGCCTTCCAATTTCTCAAGGTCATGTTCGACATCTCGGTATCCCAAGGAATTACGCAAAGAGGAGACGAGGTTTTGAGGCAAACTGCCATAAACGCCAAATAAATAGAGTTTTGAATAATCGCTCCGAAGCAGCAATTCCAAAGGTATGGTCACAAGCACAAAGGTTAATATGATTGATGTCACAGTGATTGTCAGTTTAATTCCTGCTTTCTGAACGGCCTGGTATATAGTCACAAACAACATCTGCTCCTCATTTTGTGACTTTTTCATGATTGACTCTCCTGAAAAAAAGGTGAAAAGTCGGACTTTTGCGCATTACCATACTGCATATAGTAGGTGAAGGCCGATTATATGCCCAGATATAGTGGCTGTTTCTAAAAGTCCGACTTTTTTCAGTGGAGTCATGATTCTTTTCCCCATCTATCATACCACAATTGAAAAACTAACAGGGTCCATAACAGCTTACGATGATCATGCTGCCCAGCCAGGTGTTCGTTTAGCAGGCCGCGCACGTAAGTTGGCTCAAAAAAACCCTGCCGCTGTAAACGTTCGGTCGAAAACATCTCTTCGGCCAGGGGGCGCAACGGGCCGGTTAGCCACTTGGCCACCGGCATGTTAAAACCCTTTTTCCCCCGTTCCAGGATAGTTTTTGGCAGTTGGTCTCGCAGCGCTCGCCGCAGGATATACTTGGTGGTCAGGCGGTGCAGTTTCAGGTGGTGCGGCAGCCCGGCCGTGTATTCTACCAGGGTATGGTTCAGCAGCGGCACCCGCACCTCCAGCGAGTTGGCCATGCTGGCCCGGTCTACCTTGGGCAAAATGTCGCCTTCCATATATAGCTTCATATCGCAATACAGCAGTTGATTCAGGGACGCTTTGGCCTGGCAACTATGCAAGTGCTCAAAGGCGATATGATACGTGTCCTTCTCCCGCACCTGGGCCCAGGGTTGCAAGAGTTGGCGTTTTTGGGCCGGAATGAAGGAGCCTAACCAAAAATGATGGCGCACAATGGGAGGCACTCCCCGGCCAGCGATGAAACGCCGGGCCTTAAAGTCGAAACTAATATTGTCAAAAGAAACAGGCAACCGGTCAACCACCCATGGCGCCAACTGATAGCGGATGGGGCCAGGCAATAGCCGCTCGTAGTATTCTACTGCTCGATGCGCCTGTAAGGTAGAATAACCGGCAAAGAGCTCGTCCCCCCCATCGCCCCCCAGGGCCACCTTTACGTGTTGGCGGGTAAAGTGAGCCAGCAAAAAGGTCGGAATGATTGAGGAATCGCCCAACGGCTCATCCAGAAACTCGGCCATGCGGGGCACCAGGTCTAGCATGGTGTTGGGGGTCAGGGTCAATTCATGATGCTCGGTGCCCAAGTGGTGGGCCACCTGGCGGGCATAGTGAGATTCGTCAAAGGAGGGATCGTCAAAGGCAATGGAGAAGCTTTTAACCTTTCCCGGGGCAGCCTCGGCCATTAGCGCGGCCACAGCGCTGGAGTCAATGCCGCCACTCAGCAGCACCCCAATGGGCACATCGCTGATCATCTCCTTACAAACGGCCTCTCGCAATACCTCCAGAAGTTCGGCCTCATACTCAGCCGGTCGCTTCGGTTGGATGTTCTCACTGCGGGCCAAATTAAAGTCCCAGTATTGCCAGATATGGGTTTGACCCTCGGCAAAAGACAGGGCGTGTCCCGGCGGCAGTTTGGCAATGCCCTGGAAAATTGTCCGGGGGGTGGGAACGTACTCAAAGCTGAGATATTCGTTGAGCGCAACCAGGTCAATTGTCCGCGGCAGGCCGGGATAGGCCAAAACGGCCTTTAACTCAGAACCAAAAATCAGAGCATCGTCGTATTTGGCATAGTAGAGGGGTTTAATGCCGGTGCGATCACGAGCCAACAGCAACCGTTGGTTTTTGGTGTCCCACAAAGCAAAGGCAAACATCCCGTTCAGATGTTGCAGAAATTCGTCGCCAAACTCTTCGTAGGCATGAACAATGGCTTCGGTATCGCTGCGGGTATAAAAATGGTGTCCTCGCCGTTCCAGCATTCGGGTCAGATCAGGGTAATTATAGATTTCGCCGTTGAAAACAATCCAAACCGTCTCATCCTCGTTATGGATTGGCTGTTTTCCTCCCGCTAAGTCAATAATGGAGAGACGGCGCGACCCCAGGCCCACATTGCCCTGGACATATATTCCTTGATCGTCCGGGCCACGATGCGTAATTGTACGACACATCGCCTCAACCAGACTCGCCTCAATAGGTCTGGCTCGCTCGGTGTAAATTAAGCCACAGATGCCACACATTTAGGCTGATTCCTGTGAGTAAGGCGATTGATACACCCCGGTAGGCTGATTTTCTGAGCCAAGGCTATGAACCCAATTCACCTTCCAACCTTCAACCTTCCGCCTGATTCAACTGATCCAAAAAGGCGATAAATTGGCCCAGGTTTTCACGATAGACTGCTTGCAGGCGTTGCGCTTGTTTTAGAGCCTGTCGCACCCCTTCCGTTTCCAGATGGTAACGGTAGAGATGTCGAAAAAGATGGCGGAAACGACTTTGCATATCCGACTTAAGGATCTGAAGCCGGCTGCTCATAAACCACCTCCCCTTTCTGGCGCACGCGTTCGGTAAATAGATCTTCTGGCTCAAGCGAACGGACGTCCAGCCTCCAGGCCGGTGCGGCTCGTTCCAGCTCGCGCCAAACGTCAAAGCAAAGCGCCATATTGGCCCCCTCAAGGCCGATGTCCACATCTGAGTCGGGCCTGAATGCTCCCGGCCGGGTGACTGAACCAAACAGGTAGACCCGCCGGACGG
>JAFGDY010000082.1 GCA_016931895.1 Anaerolineae bacterium | reverse complement strand
CTCTGCGAACTCTGCGCCTCTGCGGTGTTTAATATCATCTTGACCATTACAGAAAACTGCAAAATGGGAGTAGAATGCGGATTCAGGTTGACCCTCCTATAAAGACAGTTTCCATAACTTCTCCGAAAGCCAATTGCCGAGGTGGTAGATGGCGCGGATAGGGGGTGTCATCTCATTGCCCGCCCTCACGGTATGGGCCAGCGGTAGTAGAATCAGTACGACCAAAACTGTTACATACCAAAGTGGCGCATGCCCCTGCTGTACGGCCTGGACGGGCAGGTAACTGCCTGGCGGGAGCAGCAACAATACGGCGGTGACAAGGCCTGGCGCATATTGACTAAAGTAGAATTATGCACCATCTCCAAAATCAAGAGGATTTATGGGGAGCAGGTTTGCCACCTGTGGCATTACATTGTAATCTTATTTACATGGTTTTTATCACTCCAGTCAAAAGAGGAGGGAGAAATGCAAAACCAAAGAAGTCAATCATTTATCTTGCTATTGGTCCTGTTAATGGCAACGGCTGCCTGCCAGTCCAATCAGCCAACTCCAGTACCAACCCCAACCTTCATGGTTGCCCCATCGCCCACGCGGATTCGCCTGCCGGCGGGGGGTACGCCTACCCCTCCCGCCAAACCGACCCCTATCAACACCCTGGTCATTCAGGCCACCTACACTCCCAAACCCCCAACGGACACGCCTACACCCCTCCCTAGCCCCACCGATACCCCTCTCCCCTCGGAACCGGCTACAGCCACTCTGACCCCGGTTACGGGCGGTGTAGAGATAGATTGGGCTGACGCTGAAGATCGTCCTAACCTTATCCCCGGGGATGAGGGTTTTTTTATCTGGACCGACGGCAATCGGGTTTCGATCAGGGGTATAACCAGAGGCACAACCTATACCTTTAGCGGCCAGGCTACCGGCAATGGGGTCATTGCCAACATAAACCAGGTTTCCCAGACCGGGATCGAGCTGGCCATTCAGGGTGATAACAGGATAGATTTTCAATGGACCACAACGGGTGGGCCGGAGGGGTTGGATTTTACGTTTACGGGGGCAACCCTCTATATCAGTTTATCTCTTGCCGGCCAGCCGAAACCCGAACCTGATCTTGTTTTTGTTGGCCCCGACAAACGTAGGGTCAACGGTAGGTCGCTACAATTAGCGCGTTAGCCCTGGAGACTTTGGGGCAGGATTTTGACAGAACGGGTGATTGGCCGTACAAAGTAAACTTGTCCTTATTTACTTACTAACCTTAAACGCAATTTACTGGCAGCGAAGGAAAAGAGCAATGAAATTCACCAGTGGTTATTGGCAAATGCGCCCGGGAGTGACCCCCCACTATCCCGTTCACGTGCATACCGTGGGGCTTGAGCAGAAGGCGTTGGTTGTTTATGGCCCAACTAGGCGCCTGACGCATCGTGGTGACACACTGAACCTGCCCCTGTTGGCGGTTCGTCTTTCTTCGCCAATGTCTAACGTTATCCGCGTGCAACTGTATCATCACAAAGGTGCACAACCCCAAAAGCCCGAATTCCAGCTCAAGGCGCAGCCGTTGCCAGAGGTGGAGATTTGCGATGATGCCCAGGCAGCGACCTTGAGCAGCGGGCGTTTGGCCGTGCGGGTGGAAAAAGAAGGCGATTGGAAGATTGAGTTCAAGGATGGTGAGCGGGTGATCACCAGCAGCGGCTGGCGGGCGATGGGCTTTGTTGACTCCAACGAAGGCCGGTACATCCACGAACAACTGGCCTTGGACGTGGGCGAGTGCGTGTACGGCCTGGGGGAACGGTTTACGCCTTTTGTCAAAAACGGCCAGGTGGTGGATCTGTGGAACGAAGACGGCGGTACCAGTAGCGAACTGGCCTACAAGAACATCCCCTTCTACCTCACTAATCGGGGTTACGGGGTGTTTGTCAACCACCCGGAACGGGTATCCTTTGAAATCGCCTCGGAAAAAGTGGAGCGGGTGCAGTTTAGCGTGCCCGGCGAATACCTGGAGTATTTCTTCATCTATGGGCCCTCCCCTAAAGAGGTGCTCGAAAAATACACGGCGCTGACTGGCCGGCCGGCGCTACCCCCGGCCTGGTCGTTTGGCCTGTGGTTGACCACCTCGTTCACCACCGCTTACGACGAAGACACGGTCACCGGCTTTATCCAGGGCATGGCCGACCGCGACCTACCACTCCACGTGTTCCATTTTGACTGCTTCTGGATGAAAGAGTTCCACTGGTGCAATTTTGAGTGGGATGAACAGGTCTTTCCCGAGCCGGAGGCAATGTTGAAACGATTGAAAGAACGCGGCTTGCGGATATGTGTCTGGATCAATCCCTACATTGCCCAGCGGTCGGCCCTTTTTGACGAGGGTATGGCCCATAGCTACTTGATCAAACGGGCCAACGGCGACGTGTGGCAGTGGGATCAATGGCAGGCCGGCATGGGCCTGGTAGACTTCACCAATCCCCAGGCCTGCCGTTGGTTCGGCCACAAACTGCGGGCGCTGGTGAATATGGGGGTGGATTGTTTTAAGACCGATTTTGGCGAGCGCATCCCGACGGATGTGGTCTACTTTGATGGTTCGGATCCGGTCAAGATGCATAATTATTACCCCTATCTATATAACAAAACCGTGTTTGAAATGCTGGAAGATAAATTGGGCCGGGGAAAAGCGGTTGTATTTGCCCGTTCGGCCACGGCCGGTTGCCAGCAGTTCCCCGTGCATTGGGGTGGGGATAGCACCGCCACCTTTGAATCAATGGCCGAAAGCCTGCGCGGCGGCCTGTCGTTGGGCCTGTCGGGCTTCGGTTTTTGGAGCCACGACATCGGCGGGTTCGAGCAGACCGCTTCACCCGCGGTGTACAAGCGGTGGTGCGCGTTTGGCCTGCTGTCTTCGCACAGCCGGCTACACGGTAGCCAATCGTATCGGGTGCCGTGGTTGTTTGATGAGGAAGCCGTTGACGTGCTGCGGCTGTTCACCAAACTCAAATGCCGCCTGATGCCGTATCTATACGCTCAATCGCTCGAAGCCACGCAACAAGGTGTCCCTGTGATGCGGGCCATGATGTTGGAGTTTCCCGACGATCCCACTTGTGACTATCTTGACCGCCAGTATATGTTGGGCGACTCGCTGCTGGTAGCGCCGGTCTTCTCTCACGATGGAATGGTTACGTATTATCTACCTGAAGGCCGCTGGACGAATTTCCTCACCGGCGAGGTAAGGGCAGGCCCCGGGTGGCAGCGTGAAACGCACAATTTTTTGAGCCTCCCCCTGCTGGTGCGCCCCAACTCCGTCATTGCCGTGGGCAGCCAGGATCATCGCCCGGATTATGATTATGGTGACGGCGTTACCCTGCAGGTGTACGAATTGGCCGAAGGAGAGCCTATTGTCACCGTGATTCCCTCGGTAACGGGTGAGGCGGCAGCAACGTTTGCGGTGAAGCGGGAGGGGGCGTTGATTACCGTGGAACGGCAAGACGGCGGCAAATCGTGGCGGTTGTTGCTGGTGGGTATTCAAGCGGTGGCTTCTGTTACAGGCGGCATGGTAGAAAGCGATCCCCAGGGTGTGCTGGTAACGCCAAAAGACGACCCAACCCGCGTGAAAATTTCGCTTGATCTTACGGCCGGTCCGGTTACTCTACCCTGATCGTAGTCAAAACAATATAGTCAAAACCATCTGGTTGTTGCAGCCGTTCCAATGTGTCCAGCAAATACATGCCGGTCAGCAGCGTATAATCGCCCGAGGGTAAATCAGGAGGCAGGGGCAGGTGGACCACGTCGCTCACAATCTCGTTGACCGGCCACTGGCTGGTGGGGAAATAGCCGCCAAGCGGCTGGCTGTCCCATCCGGCGGCCAATTGGCCTTGTTTATCCAACAATTGGGTAAAAACTGTGTAATTTTTGGTAAGCGGCGCATCGCTTTGCCAATAGACCTTAAGGGTTAAATCCTGACCCCTTCTCACCACGGCGCTATCAACCTGAAAACCCCGCAAAATGAGCGAGTCGCCCAGGCGCACTTTACGTTCATTCGGTACAACCTGGTTGGCCGGAAAACGAGGGGCAAAATAAATGATATGGTCATTATCCCAAATCCGTTTCGCCAGGTAGTGCGCCTCAACCCAGGCCAGGTATTCCGGCAGCCAGGGCAACCGCAGACTCCACTGCACCACCGCCGGCGACTGATAGGTTTCGGTCAAACCAATCATTCGTTCCGAAGTCTGCCGTCCTGCTTTGATGGCTACCAGGGCCACGTCCCCCAGCGGCGGCGGGGTGCGGCGGTTGGCCATAAAAATGAGCAGTTGGCTGTCGCCCATAATAAAATCGTCCGGGCCGGTCACCTTTTTGAGCAGTGTTAAGGCTTGCGCCTCGCGCCCGCCGGTAACAATGGCGGCGGTTTGTTGATTGGCCCTCACCATCCCCGGCAGGTTGAACGCGGCCACTGCCGCTACCAGCCACAGCAGCAAAGCCCAGCGTGAATAGCGAATAAGAGCTATGATGTCGGTGATGAAACCGGCGGCCAGTAGAATCAGCGACGGCAGCAGCACCAGGAAATGGTGCGGAAAAAGAGGAGTGTGCCAGAGCAGCATGGCTACGCCGGCCAGGAGCCAAGTGGTCCAGGTGAGGGGATAAAGGACAGAGGAACCAGGGCGCAGGGCAACTTTTTTTGTAGCGTAAATCCGCAGCATGGCCGTCACGATTCCTCCCAAAGCTAACCACCAAAACCCCCAATGACTCTTGGCAAAAATAACAAACTGTTCTCTCGTTTCAGGCCACGAGCCGGGGATGGCGGCCCGCAGGTCGCCGCGGAAGGCCACCAGTTGATCGTATACTGCCGGGGGGCCATAAATGAGAGGGATAACGGCCACCGGAATGATTGCGCCAATGCTCCATAACATAGCGTCAAACATCAGTTGCCGCAACCTGTAGAGCAAAATATTATTTTGCCCTCTCCCAAAATGGCGGGTGAACAACAGCAAGCCTACCGGCGCTGCCATAAATGGGTTGAGGGCTTTGGTAATAAAACTCAAACCCAAAACCAGGCCGGAAACAAACAGCCAGGCCCGTTGGCCTTTATCCACATAAACAAAACAGAGGGCCAGTGAAACCACCGCCAGGCCGGTGGCCGGAACCTCGGCCATCACCAGGCGAGAGAAGGTAAAAATAAGGGGCGAAATACCCAGCAGGAACAGCGCAACCAGGGCGGCCGGCCACTGTCCGGCCCGATAGGCCAGCCAACTGAGGGCCACCGCCAGCAGCCCAAAGCCCATGAGCACGGCCCAACGCCCGGCCTGAACAGTTGGCCCGGCCAGGTGAAAGGCCAACCTCAACGTCTCCAAAAACAAGGGAGACTGCACCGCCTGGGTTTCATCGTAGAGGGGATAGCCATCCCCGGCCAGCCGCGCCCACATTAGATGCGCCCCTTCGTCGTTAGAAAGGCCGAAGGCATCCAGGTTTTGCGCTCGCCAGGCCAGAGCCAGGCCAAAAAGGATGAGCCAAAGGCAAAGCCAAACTATTGATTTTGGTTTTTGGCGGAGGCTGCTCACAATGGGGGCAGTATACACCGATTTTCCGGTACAAGAAAAATGGGCTGGCCTGGCCTCTACCCTGGCATGCGCCCTTCTCGTTACAGGTTAATGCCGGAAGTGTGGCGTAACCAGGGAAATTATGATAATATTGGCTCTTTCTAACCCCATTAAGGAGATACTATGATCCACAAAATCCGTTGGACAGCCGAAAAGATCAAACAACGTATCAGTCTCATCGAGCCGCTGGTTTACCGGCGTCGCCAGCCGCTACCCCCCTTCCGCTACATCCCCATGCCCGGCCCACTGGATGCCCCCCTGGTTGACCCTGTAGTAGACGATAGCGCCTGGCCGGTGCTTGAACCCTACACCTACTGGGGTGAATGGATGACCGACTTTACGTTGCGGAGTGATTTTAGGATACCGCCAGATTGGAATGTAGACGTTCCGGTAGCCCTTTATCTGCCCCTGGGTGAATCCGGCGATTTCAGCCACCCAGAGGCCCTGGCCTACATTGACGGCCAGCCTTACGCCGCCTGCGACCGCCATCACCAGGAGTTTCTGTTGCCGGCTCAATGGCGCGATGGGCAGTCCCATTTGTTAGCCTTGCATCTCTGGACCGGCCTGGGCGGCTGGCGGATGAATGAACCAAAGGCCAAACTCTTCATACGCCCGTGCGCGGTGGTGCAAATTGACCAACCCACCCGCGACTTCATTGCCACTGCCCGCGTGGCTCTGGGCATTGCCAATAGCTTGGACGAGCATGCGCCGGCCAAAGGACACCTGTACAACGCTTTAGATGAAGCGTTCAAAATTCTGGACACCCGCGAGCCGTTGGCTGAGGCGTTTTATGCCAGTATCGCCCCGGCCCAGGCTACCCTGCGAGCCGGGATTAAAAAGGCAGGACCGCCGTTAGAAGTAGACATCCTGGCCGCAGGTCACGCTCATATTGATGTGGCCTGGCTCTGGACCCTGGGCCAAACCCGGCGCAAGTCCGGGCGGACTTTCCACACTGTGCTGCGCTTGATGGAGCAATTTCCAAACTACCACTTTACCCAGAGCCAGCCCCAACTCTACGACTACGTGCAAAAAGATTACCCGGCACTTCTGGAGGCCATCAAGGAACGAGTAGCCGAGGGACGCTGGGAACCGATTGGCGGGATGTGGGTAGAGGCCGACTGTAACCTCAGCGGCCCGGAATCTCTGGCCCGCCAATTTCTGCTGGGCCGTACCTTTTTTAAAGAACATTTTGGCCCCGGCGTTGATTCGCCCGTGTTGTGGCTGCCCGATGTGTTTGGCTACGCCTGGAACCTGCCCCAACTCATCAAAGAAGCAGGCCTGGAATATTTCTCCACTATCAAGATTGGTTGGAACCAGTACAACCGTTTGCCCTACGATAGTTTTTGGTGGCAAGGGCTGGACGGCACGCGCGTGCTGACCCACTTCAGCACCACGCCTGATTCTGGCAGCCCGTGGGTTAGCACCTACAACGCCAGGGCTACGCCGGAACAGGCGCTCGGTACCTGGGAGAACTTTCAACAAAAAGAGGACCAGCAAGAGTTGCTGATGATTTTTGGCTATGGCGACGGCGGCGGCGGCCCCACCCGCGAAATGCTGGAAAACATCCGCGAAATGGCCGCTTTCCCGGCCACGCCCCGCATGCGGCACGGCAAAGCCGGCGACTTCTTCCGCAAGCTGGAGGCGCAATCAGGGGATCGTTTGCCCACCTGGAACGGTGAATTGTACTTTGAATATCACCGGGGCACCTACACCACCCAGAGCCGCAACAAGCGGGCTAATCGTAAAAGCGAGTTCCTGCTCCACGACGCGGAATTTCTGGCTACCCTGGCCGCCTGGCTGGATACCAACTACCAGTATCCGGCAGGCACGCTGCGCCAAGCCTGGGAACTGGTTTGCCTTAACCAGTTTCACGACATCATCCCCGGCAGCAGCATCACTCCCGTTTACACCGAGTCGCTGCAACAATACACGGAAATCCGGGAAATGGGCCTTGTTGTGCGGGATGAGGCGCTCAAGGCGATTGCGATGCAGTGGGGGGGGGACCTGGTGGTGGTCAACCCGACCTCTTTTGCCCAAAATACTTTGGCCTTTTGGCCCGACCAATTGGTTAACGGCCAACAATTACAAAACGCTACCGGCGCTCCCCTCCTCACCCAAACCATCACCGCAGGCACCTTGATTGCGGCAGGTGAGTTGGCTCCCTTCAGCCTCACGCCGTTGATAATAGGCCAGGGCAGTCACCAAACCCCCGATACCGGCCTGCAAGCGTCGGTTGAATGTATGGAAAACAACTATCTCCGGGTCGAGTTGAATCGGGCGGGAGATATTGTCCGAATTTACGACAAAACCAACCGGCGCGAGGTGCTGCCGGCGGGCGCAGTGGCCAATCAAATCCAGGCCTTTGAGGACCGTCCGCTGAATTTTGACGCCTGGGATGTGGATATTTTCTTTGACGACAAAATGTGGGTTGCCGACCCGGCCACATCTATTAAAGTGGTTGAAGAAGGACCGTTGCGGGCTACGCTGGAAATCCGGCGACGCATCCTCAATAGTGAGTATAACCAACGCATCTCGTTGACCTACAACAGCCCCTGCCTTGATTTTGAGACCACCATTGACTGGCGAGAGCGACATATCCTGCTCAAGACGGCGTTCCCGGTAGATATTCTGGCACCGCTGGCCACCTACGAAATCCAATGGGGCAATACGCAGCGTCCCACGCACCGTAACACCAGTTGGGATTGGGCCAGGTTTGAAACCTGCGCCCAAAAATGGGTTGACTTAAGTGAAGGTGGTTACGGTGTGAGCTTGCTCAACGACTGCAAGTATGGACACGATATTCACGGAAACGTCATGCGGATCAGTTTGCTGCGTAGCCCGACCAACCCGGATCCCGTCGCCGACCAGGGCGAGCATCGTTTTACCTACAGCCTTCTGCCTCACGCCGGAAATTGGGGAGAAACAACCATTGCCGCCGCTTATGTGCTCAATGATCCTTTGCTTGTGGCTGAAAGTTCTGGGAATAAAACAACCTCAGCCGGTTCTTTCATCTCAATAGACCGGCCCAATGTGGTCATCGAAACGATCAAACGGGCTGAGGATGGTCAAGGCATCATCGTGCGGCTCTACGAAAGCCAGCGGCAACGCGGCGAAGTGACGCTGACCAGTCATTTTGAGTTGGCCGGCGTCTGGCAAACCAACCTGCTTGAGGAGAATCAGGCTGAACTCTCGCCTGCCGGGCATGAGGTCAGTTTTTTGATCAAGCCTTACCAGATTATGACGTTGCGTTTGAGGCCAGCGAAATAGCGTTATTTGCTCAACAAAATCTCAACGTGATCTCCACCGGAAACAAGTGGCAACCGCTGGCCGGTGTCGGGCCGGTAAAGGCCAACGTGAAGCGTATAATTTCCGGCGGGGCGCTCCGTTTGAATAGAGAAGGTAACTGTTTCCTCAACTACCTCGCCGGGCTGCCAAAGATGGGTGGGATAGTGACCGTTGTCTGGCGCAGTGTCGTTTTGACCATAAAGCTGCCCATCCGGGCCAACAAGTTGCACAAAGCGGGTTAAAGTTTCAGGGGTGCGAACGGCCTGCCAATAAAGAGAAAGGTTTAAACTTTGAGTGTTTTCGGTTTCAGTGATTTTGGGGGTGGTATGTCCCAGCAGTTTTAGCTGATTATCAAAATTTGCGGCCAAGGAGTGAGACATCCGAGGGACAACGTATTGCCGCATCCCTGGCCCGCCCTCTGGCATTCCCCCCACTTGTTGGATGCGAGCCAGTTCGACCAGCGTGCCGTTGGCGAGTAGGCGCACGGCAAATTTAGAAGGGTGGATGATGACAGGATGATGTCTGTGGTTGATGTCCCACACCTCGTCGCCGCTGATTATGCCCAAGGCCAGGCCATATTTTTCAGTTTCGCGGGTATACCAGGGCAGCGTGTTGAAATTGACCCGTACCACTTCACCTACCGGCCACTGGTCGGGGGGATACCAGACCAGGAGGGGTTGGCGGTCGGTGGTGGTGCCGATGGGTCGGCCCATCGGGTCGAGCAGATAAAGCACCGGCTGGATGTTGCCAGAGAGGACTTGCAAGGGTTCCAGGTCAACACTGACCTGTACCTCTTCTTGCCGGTTGAAAGAGAGAGTGTAGCCGTGCAGGCGGATAACGTGGCCAAAATCAACGGGAAGCGAGTAACGGGGAGGGAAATCTGGCCGGGTAAAAGTGAAAAAAGAGGGAGGGAGAAGAAATGGGGAACCGGGCGCCCCCTGGTTGGTCGTTGGTCGTTGGTCCTTGGTCAGCGGTTGCCAGTGTAAGATACCGTCGCGCGCCGTTTTTAGTTGATAGGCGCCACTTTCCAGCAGGGTTTGATGCATAAATTGGTGTAAGCCGCCGAAGTTTTCAAAAGTGGTCACGTCGAGCAGGATGTCGTCAACCGGGGTGGGGGCGGGAAAGTTGGGGTCGGTGAAATAGCCAAAGTCACTATAGATGATGAATCGGTGAGTCAGGTGGGGGGCCAGATTGGATTGGGTAAAAAGTGATGTGTCCGGGGGAATGGTTGTCAATATGGCTTCAAGCTGGCGATGGTGAGTGGTTGCTTGCGGCCAATTAAAAGGTCGAGCCAGGGGGGTGAAGCCGCGATAGTAATGATAGGCGATGGTGAAGCTAAAGAGGAGCATGATCAGAAGGTACGGTAGACGGTAGACGGCAGATAGTAGACGGGAGGAGTTGGTAGAAAAGGAGAAGAAGGATTGCTGTGCTAATTCGCCAACTCGTTTTATCCCATAAATAGCAGAAATAAATAAAAATGGGGCCAGCGGCGCGCCGTAGTGGAAATCCTCCAGCCGCCAGGTAAAGGGGTTTTGGCTCAGTAGATTGATGGCCAGGGTGGGCAGCATGGGCAGGAGGGTGAGCGGGCTGAAGAAGGCCAAAAAAGCAGTGGGCAAAAAAAGTTGCCACAGGTAGCCGGGCAAGTTGGCTTGAGACCAGAGATGATTCAAGACCAGGTTGGGTTGGAAGATCAGGGTTTGCAGCATTTCCACTGGACTCTTGCCCAACCAATCGTAGCGGTCAAGCTGGACGTTGCCACCTGGGGAGAAGGAGGGCTGAATGACAAATACCGCCGTTACAAACCAGAGCGCGCTCAAGCCTATCACCAGCCCGGCCAAGCGCCACCGCCGTTGCGCCAGGCCGGCATACACTCCCACCATAGCCACCACCAGGGGCATATCCTCTTTGCAAGCCATGGCCAGCAGCAGAAAAATGATGACTTGTTTATCCTGGCGCCGGATCAAGGCCCAAAACGCAAACAGCAAAAAGGTGGGGGCCAGGGTAACGGCGTGAAAATCGTAGAGAACGGCGGCCTGGAGCGTGGGCAAAAGCAGGTAGGCGAGCGGGAAGACCAGGCAGAGAAAAGCAACAAATAGAGCCGGCGAATTATGATGTGGGAGGTGAAATCTGTTCTTGGCAATTTGATACAGAGGCCAGGCGCCAAAAGCAACTACCCCAGCCTGGATGATGAGCAGGGTCTCCGGGTTGCCAAGGTTGAGCCAGTAAAGGGGGATAAATAAGAGCAGAATTGGCTCGACGTGCAGGGCCAGGCGAGATTGGAGGGGGATCATCAGGGTGAAGTGGAGGAAACGGCCCTGGGCTGTATTCCAGAGGGCCTGGTCAACGTTGCCCAAGTCCAGGCCATTGGTTTGAAAGGTGTGGTGCTGCTGCGCGGCCAGGGCGCTGAAGAAGGCGGCAAAGGTGAGGATGAGGAGCAGGCAGAGGAGATTGGGGAGACTATAGATGGTAGACGGTAGACGGGGGGAAGAGGATGGCGTAGGCGATTCATTTGCGCGCGAAATTTGGTGCTCTTTGCCAATTTGCCGCTTTAGTGTTTCTTTTTCTGGTTGACTCACGGGATTGTCACCTTAGTCACAAAGATGGCGTCGGCCACAATTTCGCCGTTTTTGTTAAGAATGGGTAGGCGCTCGCCAGTGGTGGGATTGTAGAGGCCGGTGATGAGTTGATAAGTACCGGCAGGTAAATCGGCAGGCAGCAGCAGAGGATGCGGGTCGGTGATGATTTCGCCGGGCAGCCAGCCGGTGGTGGGACGTTGCCCGGCAGCCGGAAAACTATCGGCCTGGACGGCCAGGGTATTATCAGGCGTGAGCAGTTGGGCAAAAACTTTGTAACCAGTGGCGATGAGGTCATCGGTTTGCCAGTATAGATTCAAATCAAGCGACTGGTCCGTCAGGTGCAGGCCATAGCCAAGCAGGGTGATACTTTCTCCCACTTGGTTTGGACCGGCAGGCGTAAGCGCGGTAGCAGGTAAGTCAAATTGATGCGGGGGATGAATCACTTCAACCCGGCCCAGGGAAAATGCCTCACCCGCAGGTTCACTGCCGGAGTGCAGCCTCACCCGCAAATTATATTGACCCGCCTCCAGGGTAGGATACACGCTTACGTTGTGCTGAGACAACAAGATGGCCCCCCGGCCCCACTCGGCAATGGGGCGGGGTAATTTCTCCAACTGTTCCGTTGAAGACCCCGTTCGATCCACCGGCTGCCACTCAAACATTACAAAATCGTTTGGCACGGCCCACAATGCCGGGAGGGTTTGGGATTCGCGCCAGGCCAAGCGCAAGGGCAGGACATCGCCAGCAGTAACGACGGCCGGTGGCGCATCGTAACCAATTAAACGGGCGTTAGGCGCCAGACGAGTATCCGTTTTTTGAGGCAGATCGGATTCGACGCGGAGGAGTTGCCATTCAATTTGAACGTCACCCAGCAGCAGACCACCACCCTGGCCCACAGGTTGCCCGCCGGCAGGCAATACCTGGCCGGAAGCGGGATCATACAGCCCTACCTCCAAACGATACATTCCGGCTGGCATCCCGGGGGGGACGGATAATTCTTGTGCATCTTCGATGAGCATGCCGGGTTGCCAACGGTCAACGGGCCAGAGGCCCATCACCGGCGGGCTGTCGGCCTGCGCCCAAACGTGCCCCTGGGCATCAAGCAAACGGAGGTAAACAAATCGCTCGGCAGGCGGGGAAGCCAACACCCTCCAGAAAAAAGTGACCATCAGAGGGTCGCCGAAGCGAGGATGAGGCGAAAGATTATAACCCAACAGGCGGAGTTCGTTGCCAAATTCGCCGCCAAGCGGGTATTGTAGCGTCGGGTCGGGCCGGTTGAGGCTGACAATGGGGCCGGGGTAGACCCAGGCATACTCGATGCCGTTTAGTTTCGCCGTGTATTCTGGCTGGCGGCGGGTGCGAAAATAGTGTACCAGGTTGGGGTTGGGGATGTCACGCTGCACCTGGTTGATATACCAGACCGTCCGGTTGGCCGTGAGGAGATTCTCCGGCGGCACAACGTCGTCAACTTGATCCTCATAGAAAGTGGAGAATATTGTTTTGTACCACGCCGACACCGAACCTGGCGACTGCTGCTGCACATAACGCGCTGCCTCGTCCAACCCCTCGCCCCAACCGACCAGAAGCGTTTGTGGCGCCCACCGCCAGCCCAAAACAAGCGGATTGTAATAGGTAAAGTAATAAGGGTGGTAGACGAAGGTAAAGATAAGCAGGAGGCAGGAAACAGGAGGTAGGAGGCAGAAAAAGAGTTTCCTGCGCCAACTGCCGGCTTGCTGGCCGGCTGATTGACTAATTTGATAAAGTGCCCAACTGGCCAGTAGATAAAAAGTGGGGAAGATGGGTAGCATATAACGAATAGATTTTTTGGAAGCCAGGGTCATCAGGATGAGGTAGGTGAGCGCAAAAAGCCAGAGGGAGAGTTGGATGGCGTATGGCTGACTACCCCTTATTGACCGCTGCTTGCCGCCCGCTGATTGTGGAGGAGAAAGGGTTAGAAAAGACCGGCTGGCCGAGATAAAAAAGCCCAAGTTTAGGAAAAGTCCAATCAACAGCCAGGGAGTTGATTTGAGCAAAAAGGCAACCAGGTAAAAAGCCGGGCCGGGGTCTTCGACAAAGCGACCCAGCCAGAAAAAGCCCAGGTTGCCTGTGCCGGCTTCTTGGTCGGTGAAGAGTTTTTTGAAGGTGAGGGTGAGCGCCTGGACTGGATCAGCCCACATAGCGGGCCAGAGCATAAAAAAGGTGGCCATAGCTACCAGGGCGATGATTAGCCAACCACCTAACTTTGACCACCACCAAGACCAGTTCTGCCCCTGACCGGTGCCAATCCCCCAACCAAGCACAAGCACTGCCAGCATTGGCCCCAGCAGCAGGGCCGTTGATTTGGTCAGCAAAGCCAGGCCGGTGAACAACCCGGTGAGCAGCAGCCAACGCCACCGTTTATCGCGTAGCCAGAGCAGGCCAGCCAGACCGGCCAGGGTCATAAACAGGGCCAGGGGTGCGGCAATGTGCAAAAGGCGGCAATAGGCCAGGGTGTAAGGATCGAGGGCCAGCAGGCTGGTGCCAATAAAAGCCAGCCTGCGGCCCCACAAAGAGTTAGCCAGGCCATATACCCCCAGCAGCAACAGACCTGTCATCATAGAGGTCATCACCCGCCCGGCTATGTAAGCGCCTAATTCGGTGGAAGCTAAACCAATAACCGGCGCGCTCCACCAAGCCACGGTGACCCCGGGATACCCAATACCCAACGTTTGGCTCAACTTGCCGCTACTCAGACCGGCGGCAAATTGACGGGCGTGGTCAAGGAATAAAGGTTCGTCAATGGTCAAAAAAGTATCCAGGTGGAGTAGGCGAGGAATGAAGATAAGCAGAGCGAGAACGAACCAATCTATCCTTTTTATGAGAGAGTTAGCCAGGTATCTCACGGTTTTTCCCCCAGAACGGTGAAGGACGAACGATCAACGACCAATGACGAACAGTGGGACTGGTCGTTGGTCATTGGTCGTTGATTCGCAGGGGCACCCCCCCAACTTGAAGGCATTTTCGCCACTGGTATCATTTTGGACAGGCAGGCGTTCACCGGTCTCCAACAGATAAAGACCGACCCACATCTCGTAGTCATCGGGAGCCAGATCAGGGGAGAGAAACAGATCACTGGTTTCACGAATAGTTTCGCCCACCGGCCAGGTGGTGGTGGGATAAAGATTGCCCAGCGGGCGATGATCGGCCTGGGCCACGGTGTCGCCTCCCGGCCGGCGGAGATGGACAAAGACGGTGTAGTTGTGCGGTATTGGCGTGAGAGCCTGCCAGTAGAGGGTCAGGCGGACAGATTGGCCGGGGCTGGGTTTTTCCGGTTCAAGGGTATAACCGATGAGCCGAATCTGGTCGCCAAAAACAGCTTCAGCAGATTGCGCCGGGCTGAAGGCGATAGGGTGGGGATCCGGCTTGGAACGCAAAATAAAAATCCCTTGCGTTTCGCCTACGTAATCGGTTTGAGCCAGGAGCTGTTGTTGAAAGGGTAGATCGTAATATTCTTTCTGCAAGCCCCAGCGTTCCAGCACCAGCCAAACATTGTGCCGGGCCAGGGTGTGGTGCAGCGTCTCTTCAGAACGAGCGGCGGGTTGATGGGTTAACGCCTCGTAGAGCGTTTCCTCGGTGCAAATAGCAGGCGAACCTAGCCAACGGTCAACTGGCTGATCGTTCACGATTAAAAAACGGTAATCGTAACCGCCGCGCCGCTGAATGCAGTAAAAGTCGTTGTGCCCCAAATAAAAAGCGGCTGCGGCAGGCGTGCCGGTGAGGATGGTATCGCCGGGCTGCCAGTGCGCCCGGACGTAGGCAAAGGCGCCGTCATAATCGTCGCCGAGGTTAGTGAGGAGAGACTGGACGGCGGGCCGGACGGTTATCAGGATGAGGCCGGAGACGAGCAGAGGAGAGATAAGAGAGAGGAGAGGGGATAGACGGGAGATAGGAGGCACGAGACGGGAGACGTGATGCCCGGTGATAGCCATTCCCTGGGCGCCCAATAGCAAAAGAACCGGCAGAAGCATGAACAGGTATTTATCATCGCGGCGGTCGGGGGAGACGAGCAGGCTCATTTCCAGGGTGGTGGTGAGGAGGATAAGGGTTAGATAGAGGGAGGGGAAAGGGGCTGTGTTCACCGGAATGGGGGAGTGATTAAGTGTATTGCCATTTTCGCCAAGTCTTTTATTCAATGGTTTATTCTGAAGCGAACGTAGAACCCAAAAACTGGCAATTATGGCTATGATGGCAAATGGGGCAAAAATAAGGGCAGGCAAAGTAAGATAAAACGGTGCCAGCGCCTGCCAACCGCCAAGCAGGTTAAAAGAGAAATCGCTGTAGATGGCAAACACTTGGGCCAGGCCTGCTAAGGCATTTTCTGGCTCCAGGACGGCGATGCCTTTGGGCTGGCCCAACCGTTTGACCAGAAAGGCCACCGCCAGTATCCCCATTAGAGCCATCACTTCAAGCCAGAGCGCCCAGTGCTGGCGGCTAAAAAGAGCGGATTTCAAACCACCCCAGGAGCGATTGATTTTTGACTGGCGCAGTAGCCTCAAAACCAGAGCCACCAAAACCAACGGCGGCGCAAGGGCCACCACGGCAAAGTGGGTTAGGGTTGCGCTCAAGTAAGCCAGCAGCGCAGCCCAACGCCAGTGAGTTTTATTGTAGACAAGGCCCTCATAGGCCAGCCAAAGCGTTAACAAAACCAATAGTTGCAGCAGGGCATACATTCTGGCCCGGCCACTCCAATGAATGGCAGCCGGGGCCACCGCCAGGCCGGTGGTGGCGATCAAACCAACAGCGGGCGAAAACCAACGGCGACCGATAAAAAAGGTAAGGGCCAGGGTCAACATTCCAAACACCAAACTGGCGTAACGCATAGCCAACCGGGCCGGGCCGATCAGGGCAGCCAGGCTGCCCAGGTATGAGAACAAAAGGCCGTGGTCATAAAAGAGGCCGGAAGGCATCACGGGCACGCCTTTTTTATTGATCATTTGCCCGGCCAGCAGAGTGACGAATTCATCGGGGTAAAGCCGAATGGTGTGGATGAAGCGCAGGCGCAGCCACAAGCCTACCCCCAATACAGCCAGCAGCGCCAGAGCAATAATTATTTGGTTTTGGCGTTGATATTGGTTAGGCACGGCTGGCTATTTTACCAGAGATGGACGGAGTATCCCAATTTTGTCATACAACATCAGTGGCCAGAGACAAGGTATTGACCTGTCTCTACCGGCAAAAAGAATATCTCTAAAAATCAAACCGTTTGCTAACATTTTTCCAACGTAATCCAAATTAAATTCCCCGATAATATCCTTGCCCAAATAATCCTCATGGCTGGTTCCTTTTTGTCTCTCCTTAGAAAAGCACTATAATGGCACTCAATTTATCTATTGAGGGTTCCTTAATGTTTCAGACTATTCCTAAAACTAAACCGTCGGTACGTATTGCCCGCTCAGAAATGGAACGCACCGGGGTTTTGGTGGCTCAACTAAAACATCACTATCAGGTTGACCCGGCGGCGATCCGGGTGGTCAAAGCGCCGCTGCGCATTTGCCCGTTGGGAGCGCATATTGACCACCAACTGGGCCTGGTGACAGGGATGACCATTGACCAATCGCTGCTGCTGGCCTTTGCTCCTACCCCTGACGGCGCCGTTCGGATTGAAAGCGAGGATTTTGAACCGCCGGTTTCCTTTGGTCTGAGCCAGGTGCCGCCCTATACCCCGCGCGATTGGGGTAACTACGTGCGGGGCGCGGTGCTGGCCCTTCAACAAACTTACCAACTGCAAAACGGCCTGGTGGGCGTGATTGGGGGGGAAATGCCCATTGGCGGGCTGAGTTCATCGGCGGCAGTGACCATTGCCTACCTGTTGGCCCTGGAAGCCGTTAACGGGCTGGAAGTGCCGGCCAAAGAGAACGTGGAGTTGGTGCGTTTCACCGAGAACAAGTACATTGGCCTCAATAACGGCATCCTGGATCAATCCGTCATTCTTTTTAGCCAGGACAATCATTTGACCTTTATTGATTGCCGGACGGTTGAGGTTAAACAAATTCCCACCCCCCTCCGCCCCGGTGATTTTGAAATCCTGGTGGTCTATTCCGGGGTGACGCGCGGTTTGGTGGGCACAGATTATAACAATCGGGTGGCTGAGTGCCAGGAAGCGGCCCAAATGTTATTGCCTTTTTCAGGGAATGGGGCCAATCCGGCTTCTCGTTTGCGCCACGTTGACCCGGCCATTTTTGCCGCCGAGGGCCACTGTTTGCCGCCAACGCTGAAAAAACGGGCCATGCATTATTTTGGCGAAATGCAGCGGGTAGTGGACGGCGTGGCCGCCTGGCAACAGGGGGATTTGAAACGCCTGGGAACACTAATCTCCGAATCCGGCGAGAGTTCCATTAAGTATTACGAGTGCGGCAGCCCGCAGTTGATCACGCTCTATGAAATTCTGCGCGACACGCCAGGGGTGTATGGCACGCGCTTTAGCGGGGCCGGTTTCCGGGGCTGCTGCATTGCCCTGATTGACCCCGCGGCCCGCGAAACTATTGCCGAGGCGGTGCACCGCCGCTATCCGGTGGATCATCCTGACGAGGCCGGCCTCTACAGCATTCACTTTTGCCGGCCGGATGGGCGGGCCGGGCTTTGTAGGGTCAGGTGATAAGATGCAAGCAGTGATTTTAGCCGCCGGAAAAGGATCGCGGTTGAATCCGATCACGTTGAACCGGACCAAGGCGATGGTGCCCATTTTGGGTAAGCCCATTGTTGAGCGAGTGATGGAAACGCTGGCCCAAAACAACGTGCGGGAATTCATTATGGTCATCAGCCGGGAAGACGGCGAGGTGGGGCGGTATTTTCGGGAACAGACCACGCTGGACATAAACATTCAATTTGTGATCCAGCCAGAACGTTTGGGCATGGCCAATGCCTTGAGCCTGGCTGCGCCCTACCTCCACAATACCTTTGTGCTTTCTGCTTGCGACAACCTGACCCCGGTTGAGCATGTAGCCGAGTTATTGGCCACCCATCACCGGCAAAAAGCCAATGCCACCCTGAGTTTGATGAAAGCGTCCCCTGCCATGATCAGCCGCACCGGCATTGTGGAGATCAGCAACGGCGAAATCATCCGGATTGTGGAAAAACCCAACCCCCAAGAGGCCCCTTCGGATATTGCCAGTTTGCCCCTGTACGTTTTTTCGCCCAGGTTATTGGCTTACTTGCCGCAGGTCAAACCCTCGCCGCGAGGCGAGTATGAGTTGCAAGATGCCATCCAGATGTTGATCAAACGAGACGGCCACGTAACCGGCGTTCTCACCGAAAGCCGCCTGCAACTAACCAATGCCGACGATTTGTTGGCGCTCAATCGCCACTACCTGACCACCGGCGGCGATAAACCCCAATTGGCCCCGCAGAGCGTGGGCCAACACACTCACCTGATCACGCCCCTGCGCATTGAGGAAAATACCACCATCGGCCCCGGCTGCGTGATTGGGCCGCGGGTTTACATTGAGCGTAACTGTAAAATTGGCGCCGATGTGTTGATTAAAGATGCGGTGATTCTGCGGGATTCGGTGATTGAAGACGGCCGGCAGGTAGTAGGCGAAGTGGTTTCGTAAACAAACGGCTACGCTTCCGGTTTGAGGTGGGCGGTGGACTCGCGCACCACCAGGGCACAGGATAATAACTGGTTTTGCCCGGCCTGCTCATCCAACAAATCAAGGGTCATCCGCATGGCCAGTTGCCCCAATTTAAAACGAGGCTGGTTGACGGTGGTCAAAGCCGGGGTAATGTAACGGGCCGGTTCAATATCGTCAAAGCCAACCACGCTCAACTCTGCCGGCACAGCCAGCTTCCGCTGCCGGCAGGCGGTCAGTAAAGCAATGGCCATAAGATCGTTATAACAAAAAACGGCCGTGGCTTTTGCAGCCAGCAGATGCGCCAACGCTTCTTGCCCCTGCTGCCAATCATCTGCGGATAGAATGGGCGAAATAAGGGCGGCCTCAGAACGAATACCGGCCTTGTCCAGCGCCTGCCGGTAGCCGTCCAAACGCCGCTGGCTGGAGCGGGGCCGCCGAACCGTCCCAATATAGCCAATCCGCCGATGTCCCAAAGCCAGTAAATGCTCAACCGCCAACTGCGCCCCTTGTCTGTCGTCCACGGCCACGGAATAGAGATATTGGCCCTCGCCCTGGTTGTTGATCAACACAATCGGCACGCGAATCCGGTCAAGGCGCTCCCCGTACAAACTGCCCACCCGCGAGGAGGTGATGATGATGGCGTCCACCCGGCGGCGGTGCAGTGTGTCAACCACGTCTATTTCTCGCTTCGGCTCGTCGTGCGAGGTACAGAGCAGAACGCTATAACCGGCCTGTTGAGCTGCGCTCTCCACTCCTTCCACTACTTGCACCACAAAGGGGTCGGCAATAGTGGTGACGACCATACCCACCGTGCGGGTGCGCTGCGCGCGCATACTTTGGGCCACGGCGCTGGGGGTGTAGCCCATTTTTTGAGCCAGGGTCTGAATCCGGGCCCGGGTTTCGGGGCTGATGGCCGGGTTGTTTTTTAAGGCGCGGGAGACGGTGGTATGAGAAACCCCGGCCGCTTTGGCGATATCCTTAATGGTGACCAATTCTCTTCTCTCACGTTGGCGTAAAATAGTAACCACTCTGTTTGTGGGGTTATGCACACGTGTGCATAGGGCCTCTATTGTACCGTATCACCAGTAGTCTGTCAATCTTAAGCCTTGCCTCTCGGCGAGGCGGTTTGGATGGGTCGGCAACATTATTGCATAGTAGTTTCTGGAGAAATAGAGAGGAATTGGCCTGGGCGGTCTACCACCGTTCAAAAAAGGAGCCGTTGACTTTTAGCCGGGCCAGTAAACCTTGAAAAGTGGCAGCCAGATGAGGATGAACGGGAATGTCCATCTCCTGAAGATATTGGATCAACCACCCACTCTGGAGCAGCGCCGCCTCTTCCCGGCGTCCGGCATAGACGATGTTTTTTAGTTTTTTCATGCCTGCCCACTCTTTTACCGGGGCCAGGATGTCGGCAAAACGGAGGCACCAGGAAAAGGGCGTGTCAAAGGTGGGGCCAGGGCCAAAGGAGTGCGTGCGGATGGCGTCTAAAATCAAACTATCGGTTATGCCAAATTCACCGGCAATAAAATAAGCCCCCATGGGGGCGTGCAGGTAAATGGGGTGTTGTTCGCAGGGGTCATTGAAGGTAAAATTTGCTTCTTCGGCCAAGTTCAGGAGTTGGGTTGGGCTTAAATCTTTGGCCGCATCATGCAGCAAACCGGCAGTCATCGCTTGGGTGGGATTCAGGCTATAAATCTGAGCCAGCTCTTGCATAATGCCCATAACGTTTAGGGAATGTTGGAGCCGGGGCGGGGACAGGTGATGTTGTAAAAAGGGCAGGTAAGTTTTAAGCATGGGGCAGGTGTCTCAGGAGCAAAATTTAGTAAGAAAGATGCAACAGGGCCAACGCCATTACCGTTGACCACGGCAGCACCTTGAACTCGCCTACGGCCAGCGCGGTTTCCACCTCGGCTCGACTCAGATAGAGCAATTCTTGTTCTTCCAGGTCATCGGCGTCAGCTTCAGTGACCCGGTAAGCTTGGGTAGCCAGGAAGAGGTGGGCCTGGCCAGCGCCACGATTACCGTCTACGATGTAAGTGCCCAGATTGACCCAGTCCGGAGCTGCGTACCCGGTTTCTTCCAGCAGTTCTCGCTGGGCTGCGGCAAGAGGAGCTTCGCCAGGCTCACAATAACCTCCTACCGCCGCCAATGATAAACCATCTACACTGTATTTTGTCTGGCGAAAACACAGAAATTGGCCGGTTGGGGTCACCACAGCCACATTCACGTAGTCGGGCATGGTGAGCCAGGCCCAATCCGAAATGATTTGGCCGTTGGGCAACTCAACAGTATGACTTTCGACAGTCAAAAATTTACTGTGCTTTAAAAGAGCGCGCCGGGAAAGGATTTTCCAGGGTTGCATTGTTAAAACGCGCTCTTGATACGACCGCCATCTACCGGGATAGACACGCCATTAATGTAAGCGGCCTGTTCCGAAGCCAAAAAAGTCACCAACGCGCCCAGTTCTTTGGGCTGTCCCACCCGGCCCACCGGCGTGGGCTGGCCCATTTCGGCCAGAACGTCGGCCACGGATTTGCCGGTCCGTTCGGCGGTGTGCTGGGCTAATTGTTCCACCCGGTCGGTGTGGATGTAGCCCGGCATCACGTTGTTGACCGTAATGCCGTCCCGACCCAATTGATTGGCCAGGGTTTTGGCCAGGCCATGCACCGCAGCCCGGATGGAGTTGGATAGAACCAGGTTATCTATCGGCTCTTTTACCGAGAGGCTGGTGATATTAATGATCCGGCCCCATTTTTCTTTTTGCATGGCCGGGATGGCGGCCCGGATCAGCCGCACCGCGCTCATCAGGGTCAGGTTAAAGGCTTCCTGCCACTGCTTATCGTCAAACTCTATAAAGTAACCGGCCGGCGGCCCCCCGGCATTGGTGACCAGGATATGGAGCGCGCCAAAGTGGGTAACGGTTTCTTTGACAATCCGCTCGATGTCTTTGGAGTTATTGACATCCGCCGGGATGGCCAGCACCTCGCTGCGGGTGGCATTGGCAATTTCGTCGGCCGTTGTTTTTAACACTTTGCCATCGCGAGCGCAGATGGCTACTTTAGCCCCCTCCTGGGCCAGGGCCTCGGCGCTGGCGCGACCCAGCCCTTTAGAAGAAGCGGCGACCAAAGCAATTTTGTTTTTTAGACCAAGGTTCATGGGGATAATCCTCTACAGAAAATTGAAAATTAGAAAATAGAAATAAGAAGATTTACGTATTGCGTATGCCAGGCATGGCCGGTTGCCTCAATAGCTGTTCCCTTTTCTACTGCCGCGTCGTTTGGCTACATTGCGGGTGGGCAGGCCGCGGTAGCTGGGGGCCAGGATTTCAAAGGTTGCGCAGCGGCCCACGTCCAATAGCAGGGATTTAAGGCGCGGTTTTAGATCAACGTCTTTGGCCATGGTGATCACGGTTGGCAGGCGGGCGTTGTAACGATAGTTAAAAAGCTGATACAATTTTTCTTCGGCCCAGGGGGTGGCGCTCTCCGTGCCCAAGTCGTCCAGCACCAGCAGGGGGGTTTTGCGCACTTCGTCAAACCGTTTGTCGTAAGGGGTCAGGCTGTTAGGGTTGAACGTGGCCCGGAGATGGTCGAGCAAGTCTGGCACCACCACAAACAGGGCCGACTCGCCCTGCATGGTTCTTTGGTTGGCAATGGCGGCGGCCAGGTGGGTTTTGCCGCAGCCGTAAGCGCCGGAAAAGGCGATCCAATCTTGCGGGTTGGCGGCAAAGTTGCGGGCAAAGGTAAAGGCCCGTTTGAGATTTTCGGCCTTTTCCCGATCCAATTCGTGTTCGCGCAAATCAAAGGTTTCAAAGGTTTGGTCCGCGTGCAAGGACAGGCTGGAAAGTTCCGACACGCCCTGGGCCACCCCACTCTGCCGGAAGTCGGGCGCCAAAATTTTGACAATTTGGGAGAGGTTGAGATCGCCAATGCGAGAGCGAATCCGAATGTCAATATCCTCTAATTCGTAATTTGAGGTGACCACCGTGGGCAATTGGGCGTTGTAACGATAGTTAAAAATTTGAAACAGTTTTTCTTGCGCCCAATGGGTGGAACTGTGCGAACCCAGGTCGTCCAGAATGAGCAGCGGAGCCGTGCGAATTTCGTCAAAACGCTGGTCGTAGGTAACGGTGCTGTGGGGGCTGTAAGTGGCCCGGAGGTGGTCAAGCAAATCCGGCACCACCACAAACAGGGCAGTTTGGCCCTGGCCAACCACATAGTTGGCAATGGCGGCGGCCAGGTGCGTTTTGCCGCAACCGTAGCCGCCCAATAAAATAAGCCAACCTTTGGGCGTATTGGCAAAGGCGTATGCGGCATCGTAAGCCATGCGTAAATTTTGCCGTTTTGTGTCGGTGAGGCCATACCCATCGGGAACAAAGTTGTCAAAGGTAAAGCGGGCCATCATGTCAAGATTGCTGATCGCCCGCAAAACATTCAGGCGGCGAGTTTCTCGCTCGGCCTGACGGCATTGGCACTCGATCAGTTTGCCAAAGTTGGGGTGTCCCACCGGCACATTCTGGCGCAGATAGCCGGTTCCGCCGCAAATGGGGCATAACCACTCTTGCTCAGACGACGATGACGCCTGGGGGTTGTTATCGTCTGTGGCAGCGGGTGGCGCTGAGGTATGTCGTTGTAAGATTTCGTCTATTCGTTCCATCGGGATTAGTGGTTGAACGATTTAATGATTTAGCGGGCCGGCGCATAACCTGTTTACTAATGTAAAACTAATGTTGAATTAATTCCCTAAATTCTTCGTCGGTGTACCAGGATTTACCCGGCTTTTCATCTGTTTTATCATCCCGGCCGGCAACGGCCATTCTTTCTAAAATTGCGCGAATGTAACTCCAGCGACGCACGTTATTTTCAACGGCAATTTTGAAGGCATCCTCAATCCACTGGGGCGGATAGGTGGCTTCGGCGTCTTTCAGTTCATCGGCCAAAATGGGCGAGATCAGGCCAATGTTGTCTTCGTACAGTTCAAAGATGTTGGGCCGTTTGGCCGGCGCGGCCATTTCTGCCCCGCTGGTGGCCACCACGCCCAACTCTCCGGCTTCAAATTTGGCCAGGGCCTGCCGGCCTCGTTCGCTGTTGAGCAGGTAAAGGTCTTGCCGGCCGGTTTCATCTTCAAGCTGGGCGTGCAGGAGGGCGCCGCGCTGCACTGCCCGGTTCAGGCCCTGGGTGAGGGTCTGTTCCACATCCTCATCTAACAAAGCCAAACTGCGCACCAGGGTTTCGTCGGTTAACAACTCATTGCGCGAGATGGCCTGGCGCGCCTGGCGATAATGCACCCACATAAAATGCAGCATTACCTTGAGTTCCACCAGGCTGTCAATTTGAGGCAATAGCCGGGCAAAAAACAGGTCCGGCACCGAAGTAAAACGTAATTCCCCTGCCGGAAAGCCGTTGAATTTTTCCATTGTTCTTTAATACTCCAACGGTTGGCGCTGGACTTCCAAATCCACAAATTGAGCCAGGTGCTTTTTGAAGTAAACCGAAAAGATGCCGGTTGGCCCGGAACGGTGTTTGCTGACAATGAGTTCGGCGATGTTGGGAAATTCGGTATCGGGATTATAGAGTTCGTCGCGATAAATGAACAAAACCACGTCGGCGTCTTGTTCTATTGAGCCGGATTCTCTCAAATCTGATAACATCGGCCGTTTATCGTGCCTGGACTCAACCTGGCGCGATAATTGGCTGAGGGCCAGAATAGGAATGTTCAACTCCCGGGCCAGGGCTTTGATGGAGCGAGAGATGAAGCTGATTTCCTGCTGGCGATTCTCGCTGCGGGAATCGCCGCGCATCAATTGTAGATAATCCACAATGAGCAAATCCAGACCGTGTTCGGCATGCAGGCGGCGGGCCTTGGAGCGTAGTTCAAGGGCGGAGATGGCCGGGGTATCGTCAATAAAAACAGACGTGCCGGACAGCAGATTGGTGGCCTGGATAAAAGTGGGCCACTCGTCCTCTTTAATATCGCCCAGTCGCAGCCGCTGGCTGTCAATGCCGGTTTCGGCGGAAATCAGGCGCTGCACCAACTGCTCGTCGCTCATTTCCAGGCTGAAGATGGCTACTCGTTTTTGCATACGACGGGCGGCCTGTAAAGCAATGCTCAAACCCAAAGAGGTTTTGCCCATCCCCGGCCGGCCAGCCAGCACCACCATGTCTGAGCGCTGCAAGCCGCCCAGCAGTTTGTCCAAATCGGCCAGGCCGGTAGGCACGCCGATCATCTCGCCCCGGTGCTGATACAGGTATTCAATACGGTCGTAATATTTGTCCAATACGTTGCGAATGTGGCGCAAATCGTGGTCAACGCGCCGGGCCGAAACGCCAAAAATGATCTCTTCGGCGCGGTCCACCACTTCATCTACATCCTCGGTATCCTGGTAAGCCAGGCGAGCAATTTGCCCGGCGGCCTCAATCAAGCGGCGCAGCACGGCGGTGCGCTCGATGATGCGAGCGTAGTATTCAACGTGGATGGAAGTGGGCGTGGCATTGATCAGGCCGGTAAGATAGGCCGGGCCGCCGATCTCGTTGAGTTGTCCCCGCCGTTCAAGTTCGTCGGTCAGGGTGACCATGTCCGCCGGTTCACGGCGCTCGTGCAGGTCGCGAATGGCCTCGTATATCCAGTTATGCCGTTCAACGTAAAAGTCGGTGGGGGCTAAAAACGTGGCAATGCGGATAATAGCGTCGGGGTCAATTAATAGCGAGCCTAAAACCGCTTCTTCGGCTTCCACGTTGTGGGGTTGTAATTTGTCGGGAACGGTGCTGGGTAATGTCTCGGTCATTGGTTATCCCAATAAGAACAAGAGTTCTGGTATGAATCATAGCACGAATACTGGGATTTACAAATCACAAATGTTCGTGCTAACCAAACGTTTTGTCATTACGAATTCTACTCGACGTAGTAAAAAAGACAAACCTGGGAATTGAGGATAGTCATAGACAGGCGTTTGACACGCTATCGGGGAAGTGTTTGATGAAACGGTTATGAACTGTGCCAGCGGATCAAGAATGCCTCTGATCTTCACCTGCTACTCACCCCGGTCATCTTGATGAGTGGTCGTACCCTGGACAGCGATATTCGTTACGCCAAATCGTTGGGCGCGGATGACTACCTGCCCAAACCATTGAATGTGGACGATTTGCTGGCCGTGGTGCAGGGCAAACTGCTGGCAGCGGAGCGACTACAAAATTTATTCATCAGAAAACGTGTGCTTTGCCTGACCCCCACGACCATCCGTGATAATGACTGTGGCGGTTCCACTCTTTAGGCGACCGTCATCAGTCAATTCTCGCTGCCAAAGGCCTGTTTGACCGTCCCCGGTGATTGAACCGTTACTGGCCGTCCAGGTATAGGTCAGCGGGTCTCCATCCCGATCAGAGGCGAGGATGACCATGTTAGTCGTGACGCCCACGATTTCGCCAAGCGAGTTGTTTTTGACGGTATTGATCGTCGCATAGTCTAAAATTTGGGGGGGATGGTTGGAGGAAGCTGGGGTAGAGACCGGCTGTACAGCACCCACCGTCGATGTGCAGTGAGAGACACCATCGTGACCTAAACCGGTAATCCACAGCGCACCGTCGGGGGCTACGGTAATGAGGGTTATGTCATCGCTGGGCAAACCATCGGCAGTAGTGTAAATGTCCCAGCTTTCTCCATCAAAACGCGCGAGACCTGCAACAGTACCCACCCACAGGACACCATCAGGAGCTGCAGCAACGGATCGAACGTTATCGTGCGCCAGGCCATCTTTCTCGGTATAAGTGTGCCAGTTTGTCCCATCAAAGTGGGAAATGCCGCCATGCTCAATGCCAAAATAAACCGAACCATCGGGAGCTACAGCGATGGATGTGACTCTATTACTTTCCAAAGCATCAACAACAGTCCAGGTTTCTCCGTCAAAGCGGTAAAGACGCTCAGTGGGGCCACTGTCACCGTATTCTGTGCCTGTAGCCCACACCGTGCCATCAGGGGACACGGCAATAACCCGGATGTTATCATCTATGCCCTCAGCGGTAGTGTAAGAAGTCCAGGTCTCGCCGTCAAAGCGAAAGACGCCAAACCCACCGAACCACAACACACCGTCAGGCGCTACGGCGATGGATTCAACGCTCAAAGTTCGCCGATCAATGGTATCGTAAGTAACCCAGGTCTGGCCGTCAAAGCGGGAAGCTCCGTGCCCGCCGAACCACACTGCGCCATCAGTCGCCACGGCGACGGAACTGATGTACACGGGTACAGACTCAATGCCTGGTATCTTTAGGGATCCGTCATAATTTAGTAGTCCATCCTCATACGTAAAAGTAGTCCAGGTCTCGCCATCGAATCGAGAGGCGCCTTCACGGGTTCCAAACCACACCACGCCATCGGGGGCCACAGTGATGGCTTCAATGTAATCGCCAACCAACCCATCGGCTGTGGTATAGGTTGTGCAGTCAAAAGTCGGGTTGGGTTTCGGCGCAGTAGGGGTGGGCGCCGGCGTCGGGGCTTTGGCTACAGCAACAACCACTCTATCTCTGTCAGGCCGCCAGGCGGGGGACTCGACCCAGTCGGTATCTTTCGTCAAGTGGCGCACATTGCTCCCATCCGCATCCATCACATATAGATTCCCGCTGCCGTCGCGCTCCGACGCAAACGCAATCCGGCTGCCATCCGGCGACCAGGCGAGGTTCTTTTCCCAGATATCGTTTTCTGTCAAGCGATAAACATTATTCCCATCTGCCGCATCCATCACATAGATTTCGTAGCCACCATCGTCGCGATCTGACACAAAGGCTATTTGGCTGCCGTCCGGCGACCAGGTTGGATCACCATTCCAGTTTACGTGGGTCAAGCGACGAATGTCGCTTCCATCGGCTTCCATAACATAAATGGTAATGTCATCTACAAAAGCGATCTGGCTGCCGTCCGGCGACCAGGCCGGAGACGAATTGTAGTGATTCTCGTGGGTCAGGCGGCGAAGGTTGCTGCCATCCGCCTCTACAATGTAGATTTCGTAGCCGTCACCATTATCACTTTCGGACACAAAGGCTATCTGGCTGCCGTCCGGTGACCAGGCGGGATCCCAGCGCAAGTCACCGTCGTTGTCTGTCAGGAGACGAACACCCTGCTCACCCTCTAGTGTCATCATAATGAGGCTGCCCGTTAAAGGTTGAAAGTCTGCTCCCCCTACCGGCATTACATAGATGTCACCCCCGGAAGTAAATGCCATCAGGTCACCTCCCTCGCCGGGAGGCACAGGCTCCGACCGGGCAGGAATTGTCGTGGCAGAAGCCACCTGGGGAGACTCCGTTATCGGAGTTTCGCCCGCAGTCAAACTGCAAGCAAGCGAAGCCAATACAAGGACAGAAACGATCAAGATTGAAATATGGCGGCGGAAAAATGCTGTAATCTTCATCAGAATACTCCTCTCCTAATGTAATAAATACACCTGTGTTAAAAATCGACAGACCGGTTCAAGGCATATATCGTAACCAGACGGGGTTGTTGGGGGTGGGCTCCGCTCTTGTTGTTTCAACGAACCTCAACCCGCCACACCCGCACTGCCTGATCGTTGGCGCCCGAAGCCAGCATCGTCCCATCCGGCGAAAAGGCGACGGTGGTGATCCAGCCGGTATGCCCGGTCAGTTGGGCCACTTCCGCCCCACTGGCGACATCCCACAACCGCACCGTCAGGTCCCACGAAGCCGAGGCCAACAGGCGGCCATCGGGCGAAAAAGCTACCTCTTCAACATGGCCCGTATGCCCGGAAAAAACGCGAAGCTGCCGCCCGGCGGCCATATCCCACAGCCTGACCGTGCCGTCAACCGAACCGCTTGCCATCGTTTTCCCGTTTGGGGCAAAGACGATGCTTCTGATCCAATTGCTATGCCCGCTGAGGGTGTACTGTTCCATCCAGTCGGCAGTCTCCCACACCTTGATCTCCATTCCGGCTCCCCCCGCCATGGCCGCCAACAATTTCCCATCGGGTGAAAAGGCCACCGGCCCGGCAGAACTGCCGGCGGGGATGGTGCGTAGTTCCTCGCCGCTGTCCACATCCCACACCTTTACCGCGCCGCCGACGGTAGCGGCCAGCAGGCGGCCATCCGGTGAAAAGGCAATCCGCTCGGCCCGTTCGCTGCCGGGAAACGAATGGAGTTTGCCGCCGTCCAGCGTCCACAGGGTAATGTTCTTGTCTGCCGTGCCCAACAGCGCCGCCCGTTGCCCGTCCGGCAAAAAGGCCACATCCAGAACCGAATCGGAACTGGCCAGGGCCAGCCGCTCCGTGAAATCACCGGAGCTGTACAGGCGCAGGCCGCGGGAGGCCACCGCCAGCAGGCTGCCGTCCGGCGACCACGCGACCCGTTGGGCCGAGGAATCAATTTGGGCCAGCGGTTCAACCTGCACCGCGAGGGGGACCGGCGTGGGTGTTGGTTGGGGGCGGGACGTAGCAGTTGGCGGGGAGGGTTCGGTAGGGGTGGCGGAGGAAGCCGGCGCGGGGAGAAGCGTGTTTGTCGGTGGGGGAGTTTCCACCGGCGCAATCACGTCTGCCTCCACGTTTGTTTCGACTGGAATCGTGACTTCCGGTGAAGGCGTGGCCGTTGCTGGGGAAAGCGCGGTTTCAATCACTGCTGCCGGTGGAGTCTGGCTGCCCATTAACCCCAGCACGGGAACCAGCGCCAGCCCGCCGATCACTATCAGCAGCCCCATTAACGCCAGCCCGGCCACAACCGGGAGCCAGGGGAAGCTATGCTTTGTCGTGGACAACGGTTGTGAGGCGGGCGGCTTGGGCGGCGGTCCCGCCGAGGTGATGGTGCGCATTTTGGCCGGGGCGGTTTGCGCCGCATCGTCAAAAGCAATGACCAGTTCGCGCATGGTCTGGTAGCGGTCGGCTGGCTCTTTGGCCAGCGCCTTGAGCAGAACCCGCTCAACCGCTTCCGGCAGGTCGGGGCGCAGGCTGTGCGGCAGGGGCAGTGGCTCGGTGATGTGCTTCATCAATACGGCCACGGGTGTTTCGGCGTCAAAAGGAACCTGCCCGGTAAGCAGTTCGTAAATGACCACGCCCATGGCGTAAATATCCGAGCGCCGGTCAATGGTTTTGGCAGCGCCCTGTTCCGGCGACATATAATGGGGCGTGCCGACAATGCCGGAGCCGGTCAGCCCCGCCGAACTTTGGGCCATTTTAGCAATGCCGAAGTCGGTCAGGTAACAATCGCCTTGCGCGTCAATCAGCACGTTGGAGGGTTTGAGATCGCGGTGGATCACGTTCAATTGGTGAGTGTATGCCAGCGCCGAACCGATCTGGTTGACCACCCGGCGCGTTTCGGCCAGCGACAGGGGGCCGTCTTTGAGGCGGTCTTTCAGCGTGCCCGCTTCGATGAAGCGCATCACCAGATAGAATTGCCCGTCGGCCTCGCCGTAATCGTGAACAGGCAAAATGTGAGCGTGTTCCAGTTTGGCGATGACCTTTGCTTCCTGTTCAAAGCGTTTGATGAACGTGGAATCATGCGCCAGGTACGTTGACATCACCTTAAAGGCCACGTAACGATCCATCGCCGGCTGGTAGGCCTTAAAAACGGTAGCCATCCCGCCCTGGCCAATTTGTTTAATGATCCGGTACCCGCCGATAGTTTTGCCGACAAGCTGTGACATAGTTACCTCCTCCTGTTTAGGGAGCGGAAATATCCAGTTTCCACACCCGCGCCGCCTGGTCTTCCGCGCCCGAAGCGAGCATTGTGCCATCCGGCGAAAAGGCAACGGTGGTGACCCAGCCGGTGTGCCCGGTCAGTTGGGCTACTTCCGCCCCACTGGCGACATCCCACAGCCGCACGGTCAGGTCCCACGATGCCGACGCCAGCAAGCGGCCATCGGGTGAAAAGGCTACCTCTTCGATATAACCCGTATGCCCGGCAAAAACGCGAAGCTGCCGCCCGTTTTCAGTATCCCACAATCTGATAGTGCCGTCAACCGAACCGCTTGCCATCGTTTT
>JAFGDY010000081.1 GCA_016931895.1 Anaerolineae bacterium | reverse complement strand
GATTGGTAAGGTTTTTTATGAGGCAACGACAATTACATGGGCATTTCTAATTGTCATCGGTGTAACTTTCTAGTTGTCGCTTGACAGATCAGGGCTCCCTGAACAAGGAAGCCTCAATAGAGTGGGAATTGAATAGGTCCATCTCGAGTGATTTCGGAGCGGATCTTTACATTTGTGGAAATATTGACGCCTTCAAAAGGGCAGAAACAGCTTACCAAAGCATAGGAAAGATATCCCTGAAAGGGGGTCAGGAAGGTGAGGAAATTACATGTCAAGCGGCGCTTATTCAAGCCGGGCAGAGGGCAGTTTGATCTGATCCACGGTAGTAGTCACTGAGGAAGCCCAAGATTATTGTCTGCTGAACCGGACCGGTGGAAGTTGGTTGGGGGCGAGGGACGCGCCTTCTATCGTTGGCTGAAGCGTGATTATCGGGCTTTGTTTCCCAATTTACCCGAGCGGCCCCGTCTGTTTCGGTTGTTTGCTAGCCATCAACCCTTGACCACTCGGTTTATGGCCGAATTGACCTTGCTTGGGCTGATTGACAGCTACGGTATTGAACTGATCCACCCCATCCGCGAAGGTCGTAGTAAAAAACAGATTGGCCAGAAAGGTATTTCGAACCATCGCTGGATTGTCGGGCTAAATTATGTCTGTTGTTGAACAAATTCGGCCTGCTCCTATGAAAATGATGAGGCATCATTTTATCATAGATGGTCAACAAGGCAGGTTTGGGCTTCATCTTCTCGAGAAAATCTTGCTGGACGAGGTTTTTGCACCCCACGTGGTTTTTGGGGTCATTCTTCTTTGTTCCTTTCTTGATTTGAATTATGTTTTTTGCCTGCTCTCAGTTTATCATAACTACCTGATTTATCTACTTCCTTCAGAGCCAAATTTTATTTGATATAACTTTTAAGGCACGCTCTAAGATGAGGTTGTAACATACGCCTCTCATTATTATTTATTCTTCACGCGCCAACACCATCCGTTTTAAGCGCGTTACGCACTCTAACATTGAGCGCCCCGTGTGATAGGCCACTTTCCAGGGATTGCCGATGTTGGGGTCTATGGCCTGGCCTTGGCGGTTAAGTAGAGTGCGCCACTCGCCTACCTCGTGAATAATCATATACTTGTCCACAAAACGCCACACGGTTTCAAAGGCGTCCCAAAAGCGGTCTTCGGCAAAAGTTTCAAAGCCATCTAAAAAGCCCACCAGCACCTCGGCGTTTTGCCAAAACTCCTTGTCTTTTATCAGCGCCTCGCCCCCGGCCAGGCCATCACGGTAAATGCCGCCGTATTCCCAGTCTACGCCGTGTTTCACCGCGTGATCAAGCAGTTTATACATCAGTGGCCGGTAAGGCGACACGTCTGCCTGGGCGGTTTGCAAAGCATGGTTCATCAGCGAGGCCAGTTCGACATTGTGGCCGTAGGAGGTGGTGTCGGTGGGACTGGCCGGGGCTTCGCCGGCGCGTTCGGCGTTCCAGGTGCGGTGGACGGCAATGGCCGGGACAGGTTGGAAATCCAGGGTGAACTGATTACGGCCGCAGCCGGTGAGGGGATCAATCATATACTTAACAATCAGATCGGTTATTTCCAGCAGCTTGCGCCGGTGGATGTTCTGGCCCGAAGCGGCATAGAGGGTGGTAAAGGCTTCCATCAGGTGCATGTGGGTGTCCAGACCCTTACGATCACCGGCGGTAAAACCACCCGGGGCAACCGTCCAGTCGGGTTCCAAATTCTCGTAATAGCCGCCGTGGCAGGTATCGGCGCAGTATTTTTGCAGCAGGTCAAAGGTTTGAGCGGCGTAATCCAGGCCGCGCGGGTCGTTGGTGGCCAGGGTATATGCCGACAGGGCGTAGATAGCAAACGATTGGCCGTAAACCACTTTGCCTTCATCGAGGGCGGCCCCATCGCGCCTGACCTTCCAGGCCCAACCGCCGTGTCGCCTGTCCCAGAGGTGCTCAATTAAAAAGTCAACCCCTTGCCCGGCCAGTTTTCTGGCCTCGGCCTGACGCGGGTAATGGCGATACAATGTAGAAAACCACCAGATAAGCCGGCATTGGGTGTTGAGGTATTTTTCGGGCGTGTCCAGGGAATGACCCTGTTCGTTAAAGTTGGTTAAAAAACCGCCATATTGGGCATCGTGGCTGCGTTCCAGCCAAAAGGGGATAAGGCCCTGTTCAAGGTGCTGTTTGAGTTCATCATGCAGTAAAGTGAGTTTTTCTATTGAGACTGTCATTTTTAAGACTCCGGCTTTTGTTTATTCTTTCGCTGCATTACGCCATCGAGCGGTCCGGGTCATCAACTGCTTTCAGGATAACCTGGTCCCAGGCTGCCATTGGTTCAGTGGGCGCCAACCACGGCTTAGGTTTCAGCTTTTCACCTTCGCCTTCAAGCCATTGGCTCCAGGCGGCCATATTTTTGCCAAAATCTTGCCCGGTAATGGCAATGAGTTCGGTATGCGCATGTTCTGCCAGAAGCGCTCTGGCATCATTGAGGTAATTGATGAGAATGATAAATCCATCCGGGCTGCCACAGCGGGCCAACGCTCTACCAATCAATAACTCAAGAAATGCCAGGCGTTCCTTTAAATAATTAACCTGGAAACCACTGACAGAGACTTGATTGTAAAAGGGGGGATAGCTATGTAGTTTTTTCAGGATAGAAATTGCCGCCGGGTCGCCCAGCCGTTCTGCGCCATAACACACGGCCGTTACATAGTAATAAAAGCCCTTCCGTCGATCCATGATTTCCTCTGCCGTGGCAGAGGCCAATAAATCTACGATGCGCTGCCAGATTGGCAAGATACGATGGTTTCGGGCCAAACCAAGCGCATAGATCAGGTATACCACGTCAGGCGCGGCAGCCTGGTCGGGTGGAAAGCCCACATGACGAATTTTGGATTTACGTTCAGGCAGTTGCTCGCCCTCAAGTTGACCTTGAATGGT
>JAFGDY010000080.1 GCA_016931895.1 Anaerolineae bacterium | reverse complement strand
CAGGTCTTGCCGATAGTAGAGGATTTCGGCGTCGCCGTTGACCGGGATGCCGTAAATCTGCCCATCTACTACGCCAAACCGGCGCAGACCCACGAGCAGGTCATCCGGATCATAATCGGCCGGGTCAACCAGAGCCGGGTTGTTAAAGTACGCATCCAGCGGTTCGAGCCAACCCGAGCGGGCATATTGGGTGACCACCTGGTCGAGCATCAACACGTCAAAGCTGCCCGCGCCCGACGAGACATCGCCGGCCCGTTTTTCCATATATTCTGCTTCGGGATAAGTTTCGACCTTGACCGTGATGCCGGTTGAAGCTTCAAACTCTTTTATCAGCGGGAGCAAGCTATCCGTGTAAGGATGTTGGTTCATGCCTACCACCAGGGTTGTTCCGGCGACTAACCGACTGGCCTGACTGGTCTGCGCCTCAACCAGATTAAGACTCAGCAGACAAAGGATAAGGGTGAGTACCTGCCAGTATCTTTTCAAAGGCGCACCTTCCTTTCGGGTCTCGTCTGCCTCACGAGGAATACTTACATCCTCCTACATGTTATTTTTCATGGTAGCCGGAATCTCTTCATAGTCAAGAGGTTGACTACGTTCATCGGCGAGGGCTTGAGCGGGTGGAAGATGCTGCTCTTCGTTGTCCAAAAGCTTTCATTTCACAGCAGACGTATCTACCTGCCCTGGCCGAAAACCTGGACTTAATGACGTGAGGCTTTCTGAGATAGGCTAACTGCTGGCGCTGTTATAATTTTTAAGTCCCTGCTTCCAAAGTCGCCGCAGAATCACCAACAATACAATCGGCAAAGTGGTCGCCCAGGCCAGGTATACAGGCGGCATTCGCTGCAACACAAACATAGAGGGAAAATTGGAAATGACAAAAATAGGCAAAACAAAGATACCCAGTTGTTGGATCCAACGCGGATAAATATCCATGGGCATATTGTTAAAGTCCCAAAACAAATCGGACACTTCGGCAATGGCGCTGGTGTTGATTAGCCAGAAGGAAAGGATTTGCGGCAGCAGGAACAGGCTGTAGCTCACCAAGACGCTGATGATCATAAACCCCGCATACCCCCCAACGGTGACCAGATTGAGCGGGATGCTCAATCTGGCCCAGGCAACGGCCACTATGATCAGCCCGGCGATGGCGTCTACGGCAAAGATGGTCATATCCGTCATGCGGAGCGTGACCATAAATTGTAGCGACACGGGTTTGGTCATGAGCAGGTCCAACTCGCCGTCTCTAATTTTTAAGCGCAGGCGGAAATTATTGAGCATAAACAAGCCGGCGTAACAGGCCGTGAGCGTGACAAAGGTGCCGATGAACAACAGAATTTCGTCCGGCGACAGGCCGTTGATTTCCACGCCTGAGCGGTAGACCACCACCACGTAAGATAATTTGACAAACAAATAGCCCGTTTCCATGGCCATATTGCCGATGAAATTAAAACGATACTCCATCTGGGCCATCAAGCTGTTTTTGATGAACAGGCTATAAATCAAGATGTGTTTTTTGATTTCGCGAATAATCGCCCGCATTTTAACCTCCGACGGCTACGTAACGTCGGCTGCCGACGCGCCAGAGATAATGAGCTATAACCAGGCAGGCCACAATCCACAGACTCTGGACGAGCACACCCTGAACCGTTTCGATAAAAGAAATTCTGCCGTTGAGCACGTTAATGGGGTAATAAACCGTATACTTAAAAGGCAGCAAGTTTGACGCCCGGATAAACAGCGGGCCAAAAACCTCCAGGGGAAAAATCCCGCCGCTGAGCAGGATGGTGACAATCCGAATCCCTTCAAACAAAAAACCAATTTCAACCACCCAAAAAGCCACCGCGCTAAAACAATAAAAGATAAGAAAATTCAAAACCACGGCCAGGGCCAATGTAGCCAAAAAGGCCAGGCCCCGGTAAAATTCCAACGAAATGCCCAAAAAAGCATTGAGACCCAATAGCACCACCACCAGGATACCCAAAATCATGCCCATGTTGGGCAGCTTTTGGCCCAGGTAGGAGAACAGACGGTAGGGAAAATAGCCAATGGGTTGCACCAAAAATTGGCTAAATTTGCCGTTTTTGATGTCCTCCATGATCTCATACTCAAAGCCGGTGCGCACAATGCGGGCCACCAGCCCGGCCATAAAAGTGTAGGCCAGCATCTGCGGGTAGGTGTAGCCATACACCACCGGCTCGGACGAGTTCCGATAAATGGCCGTCCACATAAACGTTTGGATAAAGATGGGATAGGCGGCGCTGATGAGCGAGAGCAGAAAATTGACCCGGTATTCGAGCGCGGTTTGAAAACCCAATTCAAACACTTTGCTATATTTGTTAAGCCATCGCATCGGCTGCCTCCTGCCGCTGATACAGCAGCGCAATGCCTTCTTCAAGGGGAATATCTTCAATGTTAAAATCCAGCACCGGCAGTTGATCCAGCATGGCCTTGGACCGCTCTTTCAGTTCCGGGCGGGGCACTTCCAGGGTAGCGGTAAAGTCGGCATGCGCTTTGACTTGCCCAAAAGCGGCCAGCGTTTCCCGGCTCACCGGCCGGGAGAGTTGCAGGCGGATAATTTTTGTTTGCTCAAACAGTTTGTTCACCCGCTGGAGATCGCCGTCAAAAACAATCCGGCCCTGGTTGATGATGATGGTCCGCCGGCACAGGTTTTCCACGTCTTGCATATAATGGCTGGTGAGAATGATGGTGGCTTTTTTCTCCTGGTTGTAATACCGGAAGAACTGGCGGATTTTCTTTTGCGAGAGAATGTCCAGCCCGATGGTCGGTTCATCCAAAAAAATCAGTTTGGGTTGATGAATGAGGGCGGCCACCAACTCCATTTTCATCCGCTCGCCCAGCGACAAGCGCCGCACTTGTACATCTAACAACTCCTGCACCCCAAGTAATTCGGTCAGTTCGGCCAGGGTGGCTCGGTAAGTCCGGTCGTCAATTTCATAGATGCATTTGTTGAGATAGAGCGACTCGTTGGCCGGCAGGTCCCACCAGAGTTGGTTCTTCTGGCCCATCACAATGGCAAATTGCATTTTGAAGGCTTTTTTGCGTTCCCAGGGCACGTAGCCCAAAACGGTGGCTTGCCCGCCCGTGGGGTGCAAAATTCCCGACAGCATTTTGAGGGTGGTGGTTTTTCCGGCCCCATTCGGCCCCAAAAAACCGACCATTTCGCCTTCGTTTATCTGGAAAGAAATGTTATTGACGGCTGCTTTCGTCAACTTTTCTCTGTAGAATAAATTCTTGAGCGAATTTTTTAAGCCGAGTTCTTTTTTGTAATAATCAAACGATTTAGAAAGACGGTTTACTTGAATGAGCATTGGCTACTCCCGGAAATAGGTGTTCAATGGCCAAGCAATGAAATACCCCATCCATCAGGAAATGGACGGGGTAAAAATTGCGCAATCCGCTGGCCACTGTTCGATTATAGTCAATAAATCAGTAAACAGCAAAAGGGTCAAAACAAGGCGGCTATTTCGCCAAAAGAGGGCAATTGGATTATGATTAACGATGAATTTGGAGTAATGTAGACTAAAAAACAAACGCGAGGGCGCGTTAATGTCGCCAGGCTCTCGCGTTTCTTTTTCCCCAATAGAATCAAGAGGATAGGATGACAACTTCATACATCAAAATAAAGCGACTGATATTTGGCGAGCCGTTTCCCACCCGGGCCGAAATTCATGAACGGCTGGATAAGGTGCGGGCGCTGGCTATTTTTGCGTCGGACCCCATCAGCAGTAACGCTTACGCCACCGAAGCCATTATGAGCGTGCTCATTTTAATTAGCATGGCGGCCCTGCGCCTGACCCTGCCTATTGCCCTGGGCATCATGGTTTTGGTATTGCTGGTGGTATTTAGCTATACCCAAACCATTTTGCACTATCCTAAAGGCGGGGGAGCCTATATTGTCGCCAAAGATAACCTGGGCACCATGCCCTCGCTGTTTGCGGCGGCGGCCCTGCTGATTGATTATATTCTGACCGTTTCGGTGTCGGTTTCGGCGGGGGTGCGGGCCATTACCTCGGCCCTGCCCCAATTATTCCCTTACAGCGTGTGGTTGGCCCTGCTGGCCATTTTGCTTTTAACCTGGATTAACCTGCGCGGCGTGCGCGAAAGCGGCACCATCTTTGCCCTGCCCACGTATGCCTTTGTGGTCGGCGTATTGGTGATTGTGGTCATTGGCCTGGTTCGTTTGTTTGGAATATTTGGCGCGCCGCCGCCGGTGGTTTCGATGCCGTCTCACGTTGTGGCTAACACAGGGAGTGTTTCTCAATTTCTTTTTCTGTGGCTTATTTTGCGCGCCTTTGCTGCCGGCTGCACCGCCCTCACCGGCATTGAGGCCATCAGCGACGGCGTGGCCGCCTTTAAAGTGCCGGAATCAAAAAACGCCGCCGAGACCATGATTGCTATGGGCGTGATTGCCATGACCCTGTTTATCGGCATCACCTATCTGGCCACCCACATTAATCTGGTGCCCTACGAAGAGCAGAGTATCTTATCGCAATTGGGCCGGGCCGTGACCGCCGGAGTGCCGGGCGGCACCTTCATTTACGGCTGGGTGCAATTTTTTACCATGATGATCCTGATCCTGGCCGCCAATACCGGCTTTCAAGATTTCCCCCGCGTCAGCTCGTTTCTGGCCCAAGATGGTTTTATGCCCCGCTGGATGCAGAACCGGGGCGACCGGTTGGTTTTCAACTACGGTATTACCGTGCTGGCCCTGGTGGCCGCGATTATTGTGATTGCCTTTAGAGCCAGCGAAATTGCCATGCTGCCGCTGTATGCGTTGGGCGTGATGCTGGGGTTTACCTTATCCCAGGCGGGGATGGTGCGCTTGTTTGGCAAAATTACAAAGTTGAAGCCCGGCGAAACCGCCCAAACCGACGTGACCACCATTCATTATGAACGGACGGCCCGCTGGAAACAACTGTTGCCTGCTTTTGGCTCGGTCATCACCGGCATTGTATTGGTTATTCTTATTTTTACCAAGTTTTTAGAAGGGGCCTGGGTGGTGATTGTGGCCATTCCCCTGTTGGTGTGGATGTTCCGTTCCATCTGGCGCCACTATGAAACCGTGGCCGAAGCTTTAAGCCTGAAAAACTTTACCCCGGAGCAGATGCGCTCCATTGCCCATGTGGCCATTATTCCTATGGGCGACATCCACCGCGGCACGCTGCGGGCTATTCGTTACGCCAAACAACTGACTAAAAATGTACAGGTGGTGTCAATTATCACCAACGAAAATACCCGCCAGCGCATACAACAACGGTGGCACCAGTTCTCCATGGTCACCGCTGGAGTGCAATTAAAAACCATTGATTATGAATCTCGCATTTAGACAAAGTGAACTGGCCTGGTCGAAGCCAGGGATTGAATTTGAACCTTAACAATCGAGTTTCAGGCCAATATT
>JAFGDY010000079.1 GCA_016931895.1 Anaerolineae bacterium | reverse complement strand
GGCGGCAACGGACAGAGGCAGGCGAGGCCGGACGGCGCTGGCCGGGGCCTCAAAGCGACACCCGGCGGGATCGCCAACGGCTACGCCAGGGATAATGAAACGCACGCCGTTAAGCTGTCCCTGCCCCGGCATTTTTTCCGGGGCGCAAACCCGGACGGTTCGTTCTATGAGCGGGCCGAGCAGGTGAAACCGGTCCACCAGCGTTAACGGGCCAAGGGCCAGGGTAACGGCCAGGGCCGTGCCGGTAGCAGTTTTTTCGATGGTGTGCGCCAGGTAACGAGTCGGCTCGTTCAACCATGCCCCATTCAGCCGGGCGTCCAGCGCGGCCCTGCCCCCCTGGATCACCGAGTCGCCGTCGGGCGGCGAAAGGTGAACCAGCGCCCCGCTCCGGCGATCAAGGCCGAGGGTGAGGTCAGGGGTAGTCAGCCAGATCAGGTGAGCGGGGTTGGGGTTTGGTTGGGTATGCGCCGGCATTGCTACCCTTTCACGCCGCCCAGGGTGAGGCCGGAAATGAGCCAGCGAGATGAGTACAGGAAGAGGACCAGGACCGGGATGGTGACCAGCACCGAACCGGCGGCAAATTGGCCCCAGGCAGTTTGAAATTGGCCCTGTAAAGATTGCAGCCCCAGGGGCCAGGTCCAGATGGCGGTGGCGTTGGCCAGCAGCACCCGGGCCAATAGATAGTCGTTCCAGGCCGTCATAAAGCTGAATAAAAAAACAATGGCCAGGGCCGGGGTGGAGAGAGGCAGGATGATGCGATAAAAGGCCGACAGGCGCCCCGCGCCATCAATCATCGCGGCCTCCTCCAGATCAAGGGGGATAGTGTCGTAGTAGCCTTTTAGAATCCAGATACTGAAGGGGATTGAACTGACCGAATAGGCAATGACCAGGCCGCGGTAGGTACCCACCAGGTTCAATCGCACGGCCAGGATGAAAATGGGCACCATCAGCATGGCGGCCGGGATCATTTGGGTGGCCAGTAGAAAGATCAGGCCGCTGGTGCGCCCCGGAAATTTCCAGCGCGAAAAGGCGTAGGCCGAGGTGGAGGCCAGAATAACGCCAATGATGGCGGTGGAAACGGTAATGGCCAGGCTGTTCCATACCCATAACAGCAAGTTTTGATCAAGCAAAACGGTAACGTAGTTATCTAACGTGGCATCTTCCGGGATGATGGCCAGCGAGGTGGAGAGCAGCCGGTTGCCGGGGCGAAGGGAAACGCTGACCACCCGCAATACCGGGTAAACGGCAATGATGGAGCTAAAGATCAGGGTCAGGTGGATCAATAATCGTTTAAATGGGCTATCGCCGCGCCGGGCTTTAAAAAAGCTGCTAAAGGCGCCGGTTTGTTTGGCAGTAACGCTCATAGTTTCACCTCCTTTAAGGTGCCGGTGACGTGGATGTAAAAAATGGAGTAGAGCAATAGAATGATAAAAATGACAAAGGCAAAGGCGGCAGAGAAGCCATAACGGTTATACTGGAACGCCGCCCGGAAGAGGGCCGTCACCAAAATATCACTGGTTTCCAGTTCAAATTGGTTGATAAAGAAGGGCACATTGAAGTTGTTGAAGGTCCAGATTGTGCCCAGGATAATGGCCGGGGTCATCACCGGTTGCAGCAAAGGCAGGGTGATATTTCTGAATTGTCCCCAGCCGCCGGCCCCATCAATTTCCGCGGCTTCGTAATATTCGCGCGAGATACTTTGCAATCCCCCCAGCAAAATGACCATCATAAAGGGAATGCCCAGCCAGATGTTGACCATACACATGGCAATAAAATTCCAGGTGGGATCGGTTAACCATTTGACGGGTTCCAGCCCAATTTGAGTGAGCATTATATTGGGGAAGCCGTATTCAAAATTGAATTCGCCCCGCCAGGCCAAAACCGCAATAACCTGGGGAATGGCCCAGGGCAGGATGAGCAGGGTGCGGTACAGCGCCCGGCCCCGCATCGGCCGGTTGAGCAGCATGGCCAGGCCCAAACCGCCCAATAGGTGAAAAACAAGGTTGATAAAAGTCCAGAGAATGGTTCTAAAAAAAACGGGAAAGAAGTAAACCTGTTTCAGCACCGGCAGGCGAAAGACGTCGGCATAGTTTTTTAACAGGCAATCAAATAACCAGGAGTTGATGGCGGCGGGATCGGCAGCCTGGCAAACCAGCCAGGTGTATTCGGCTTTGTCGCCAAAGCGGCGCAGGCTCATGTTGGTGAACGAGAGATTCAATTCCCACAACAGGGGATAAACAATCAGGGCCGCCAGGCCGACAATGCCCGGCCCAAGCAACATTGCCGGCAGGGTGTACCGGCTTTTTAACACTTTGCCCATTATCAAGTAAATTAGGATTTCCAGGAGAATAGTCCCCACCAAGATAAATAGGACGGTAGAGCCTACCTGTCCCAGACTGCTCGTAATGACCTCAAATGTCAGGTTTTCCATAATTTTTTGCTCCTTTGGCCAAAAAACGATCAGCCCTGCTATAGACGTTTAGAAAAAGTTTTTGGATTTTTGCCCGGTAGAGACAGGACATTGTCCTGTCTCTACGCAAAAACATCTACAAAAAAGAGGCCAGGAACAGTTGTTTGTTCCTGGCCTGGTGTTGGTCCGTTTATTCCAGCGTCAGAATACAGGCGTCGGCGGCTTGTTGCATGGCCGCAGCGGCCTCTTCAGGGGTTTTGGTGTCGTTGAGTACGGCTTGCATTTCCGGTTTCATGGCGTCCCAGTTGCAGCGCATTTCCAGCACGGTGGGCATTGGCGTGCCAACCACCATCTGATCGGCCGAACCTTTGAGGATGGGGCTGGAGGTAACCAGCGGGTCATCCAGGGCCGCTTTCAGAGCGGGCAAACGATTAAGTTTGGCAATCATCAGGGCCTGGTTATTGGCGCTGGTAGCAAATTTCACAAAATCAACTACCGTGGCCAATCTGTCGCTGCCTTCCAGGGCGGAGGGAATCATAAAGTAGGTGCCCGCCGTGTAGGGGCGAGGCCAGTCGGCGCCGCTGATTTTGGGAATGCGGGCCACGCCCAGGTCGTCGCCAAAAATGTCGGCGTAACCGCCCAGGCTCCAGTCGCCGTTGATGATCATGGCCGCTTTCCCTTCTTTGAAGAGGGTGTCGGAACCATCGTAATCGCTCTCGGCCGGGTAAACTTCTTCTTTGAATTTCAAGTCGTACAGCAGTTGCAGGGTAGAAACCATTTCCGGCGTATCCAGGGTGGGGGTTACGCCATCATCGGCAAAAACCTTGCCGCCAAAACCACCCAGCCAGGGCACCAGCCAGAACGGCTCGGTTTGGTTCCAAACCAGGGGCACAATATCTTGGGCTTTGAGGTCTGTGGCAGCCGCAATAAGGGCATCGGTATCGGCAGGAGCTTCCTCAATGAGGCTTTTGTTATAGAGCAACATCAGGTGGTTGCCGTTGGCAATGGGCACGCCCCAGGTTTTGCCGTCCAGCTTGGCGGCTTCCAGGGCGGCGTCTACATACAGGCTGAGATCAAACAGATCGTCAACCGGCATAATTAATTCAGCCGCGGTAAAGGGGCCGGCATGGTCGTTTACCGTCCACAGCAGATCGGGCGAAGTGCCGGCCAGGGCCGCGGTCTGAAAATCTTCGCGCAAAGCCTCAACTTCCTTGTTAACCACTTCAAAGGTGACGTTGGGGTGAAGTTCGGTATAAGCGTTGGCCAATGATTGCACAAATTGCAGCCCGCCATCGGCTTCGCCTTCTTTGGTCCAGAGGATAATGTTGACCGGCTCCATCTCGGCCATCACTTCAACCTCTTTCACCACCTCCACCTCTTTGGTGACCACCACTTCTTTTTCCACCTCTTTCACCGTTTCCACCGTTTCTTTGACCACCACGGTTTCAACGACTTTTTCCGGCGCTGGCGCGGCCCCGCCGCAAGCGGCCAGAACGACCAGAGCCAACAGAGCAACAAACAAAATCAAGATATTCTTTTTCATGATTTGGGTCTCCTCCACATACGGTTTAATAGTTTGAATTTTGTTTTTTCATTCTGACTAACTACTTTGGTTACTACTCAACCCTATGTCATTTCGAGGCCGGAGGCCGAGAAATCCCTGAGTAGGCTGATTCAAGTTCACAACCAACAGGTATACTCGGCTCACTTTTTGCCAGACGCCAAGCTTTATAGCAATGACTGCGGGGATTTCTCGCTATCACTCGAAATGACATGTTTGAAAAGTACCACTAACATCATCTGAATATCTGAGGCGTCATCACCCCCTTTCAAGGAATACTTCTATTGTATTTGGCTAATGTGTTCTCGCAGGCTGTCGCGCAAATGAACCAATAATTGATTGAGCGCGGCCTGCTCCGTGGGCAACAATGTTTTAAACCTTTCTTCAATGCTGGTTTGGTGGGCGGCAATGGCGCTTTCGCGGAGGCGAACACCGGTTTCGGTGAGTCTCACCGAAACGTAACGCCGGTCCTGGGTGTCGCGCTCGCGGGTAACTAAGCCTTCTTGCTTCATCCGTTCTACCAGGCGGGTGGTATTGCTTTTATCGCACAGCAGGCAACGGCTCAAGTCGTTGATGCTCATGCCCTGGTTCTGGTTAAGGTGATACAAAATATTAAATTGGCGAATAGAGAGATTATGCTGGCGTAGGGCGCGCCGGTCGGCGTCGTCCAGCAGGATGAAGACCTCGGTTAACAACCGATAGAGGGTTATGGAAGCGGATTCCATGACTCACCGTTGAGTTTTGGTAAAAAGAAGATAATTTTGATTGACCGACCTGACGGATACAGTTGCGAGTTAAACTGTTGATAATTAAACAGTTGACTTATCAACTATAAATCAAGCCCATTATATCTGTTTGGTTTGATTTGTCAAAAAGGCGTAGTGGAAATTTTTGGTTGATATTTTTGGCGGGGTTACCGATACACGCTGGCCAGGCCGCTTAATAAATTTTCAATTGTCTTAACCGGCCGGGCCGTATCAAACAGTAAATATTGGCCTGCCTGGCGGGGAGTGGCGTTGCGTCCGCTGGCCAGCCGCAGGTGGCGGTGACCAATGATTTGATGGCCGCCGCGAATGGGAATATGCCCGGCCAGCAAAACTTGCTGGGGGAAAAAATTCACCGACACTTCTTGGAGCATGGCGTGCAAAAAGATGCCGTAGTCGGGCAAGCCATACTCCTTTTCACAACGGGTGAACAGGGCCGGCCAGAGTAACTCGTCAAAAGTGGGATGGCTGCCGGCAATGAAGCCGCGCAGTAAATCATTGTAGCGGGGATCATCCGGCCCGGACACGGCCAGGTAAGCGCGGGCCAAAGCCTGGTAAGAGGGCGCTTGGTGGAGTTTGGCATAACCCTGGCGCAAACTTTCTATATCTTCCTGGCTCAGAATCTCATCGGCCCAGCGCAAAAGACTCTGGTGATCCCAATTAAAGAGTTGGGCTGCCGCCCCTGGGCTAACATAAGGGGCCGCGGCCCCGGCGTGGGTTATGGTCACACCGGCGCGGGTGCGCAGGTAAAAAGGCAGCGCGTTGAACAGGGCCAGCACCTCTGCCCGGCGTTGGCTCTGGTTAAGGGCTGCCTCAAAAGCCGGGGTGTAGCTTCTTTCCCCTTTGGCCAAGGTCATGGCGTAAATGTGCGGCAGTTCGTGATTGCCGCACAGATAAATGATGGCCGGACCGTAGCTGGCTTGCAGGGCCAGCACGTCGAGCGCCATATCCACCGATTGGTCCGGTTGGTGGGGGTCGTCGGCATGGATGAGGTCGCCGGTAAAAATGAGATAATCGGCCTGGCCGCCGGCGTGTAAATCCACAAAACGGTCGCGGTAACGCCGGTAGGTGTCCCCGTCGCCGTGCAAATCGGTAACGACCATGGCCATGCCCGCTTCCAGCGACCAGAGCCGGGGGTAGGCTTGGGTTAAAGGAGTGGTCATAAGAATCTAAAGAGTTACTACTTTGACAATGTTAGATTATTATGTTCAGTAATAAGATTCATCAAGGACTACGAGAATTATAAAGACGGGATTTGCGAG
>JAFGDY010000078.1 GCA_016931895.1 Anaerolineae bacterium | reverse complement strand
GTGTGGAGCGTGACCAGCTACAAAGAACTGCGCCGGGATGGCCTGGATGTGGAACGTTGGAACATGCTCCACCCCACCGAGGAACCTCGCCTGCCTTATGTAACCCAAGTATTGGCCGACGTGCCCGGCGTATTTGTGGCCGCCTCCGATTACATGAAGGTGCTGCCCGACTCGATTGCTCGTTGGGTGCCCGGCCCCCTAACTTCCCTGGGCACGGACGGTTTTGGCCGCAGCGATGGCCGCAAAGCCCTGCGTAACTTCTTTGAAGTAGATTCCCGGCACATTACCCTGGCGGCGCTGACCTCCCTGGCCCGGCAGGGTGATCTGGAGATGGATACTTTATCCGGCGCAATGGAAGAGTTAGAGATTGCCCCGGACAAGCTTAACCCGATGATCTCGTGAGCGTTTTTTGCTTCACCGAGCTAAAAAACTAAAAATTCACAATTAATCATTCACAATTCACAATTATTCAGGGAGCAACCCCGTGGCAACCGAATTTAAACTGCCCGAATTGGGCGAAAACATGGAAAGCGGCGACATTGTTGCCGTACTGGTGGCTGTTGGCGATACCGTGGCGGTAGACCAGCCCGTGCTGGAGTTAGAAACCGACAAAGCCACCATCGAGGTGCCCTCTACCGTTAGCGGCGTGGTCAAAGAGATTTTTGTCAAGGAGGGGGGGCAGGCGCAAGTGGGCCAGGTTATTTTTACCGTAGACGCTGACGGAAAAACCCCGGCCCCCAAACCGGAACCGGAAGCGAAAGCAGAACCGGAGCCTGAACCCGAACCGAAACCGAAACCGGAGCCTGAACCCAAACCTGAACCCACCCCGGAAAAACCCCAACCGGAACCGGCCCCACCCCCGCCGGAGACTCCCGCCGCCAAACCGGCCCCCGCTGCGCCGGCCGCAAAACAACCGGGCCGCCCCGCCCCGGCGGCCCCATCCGTGCGGCGGCTGGCCCGCGAGTTGGGCGTTGACATCAACGTAGTGCCCGGCAGCGGTCCCGGCGGGCGAATTTCTCAGGATGACGTTAAAAATCACGTCAAAAAATTGAACACCGAGCGACCGGCTGTATCTACCGCCGCCCCAACGGCCGAAGCCACGCCTTTGCCCGATTTTTCCAAGTATGGCCAAGTTGAACGCGAGGCGATGTCGAATGTGCGCCGCGCTACGGCCCGCCACATGGCCCGGGCCTGGGCCACCATTCCCCACGTAACCAACTTTGACCGGGCCGACGTGACCGAATTGGAAAAACTGCGCAAACGTTACGCCAAACAGGCCGAGGCCGCCGGCGGCAAGCTCACGGTTACGGCAATCATTCTCAAGATTGTGGCTGCTGCCCTCAAACAATTTCCAAAATTCAATGCCAGCCTTGACCTGGCCGGTCAGGAGATTATTTACAAAAAGTACTACCATATCGGCGTGGCCGTAGACACCGACCGGGGCCTGCTGGTGCCGGTTATCCGCGATGTTGACCGGAAGAACATTATTGAGTTGGCCGCGGAACTGAATCAGATAGCGGAAAAGGCCCGCAATCGCAAAATTGGCCTGGAAGACCTGGAGGGTGGTTCCTTTACCGTCACCAACCTGGGCGGCATTGGCGGCACCAATTTTACCCCCATCATCAATCCCCCCGAAGTGGCTATTTTAGGGATTGCGCGAGGCGCCACAGAACCTGTTTTTATAGAGGGGGAATTTGTGCCCCGCTTGATTTTGCCGCTGTCCCTTTCGTATGACCACCGCCTGATTGATGGAGCCGACGCGGCCCGTTTCTTGCGTTGGCTGGTGGAAGCGCTGGAAAATCCATTTTTTGTTCTGCTGGAGGGCTGACATGACCGAACAACTGGAAAAAACGCAACTGGTTGTCGTCGGCGGCGGGCCGGGTGGTTATGCCGCCGCTTTCCTGGCCGCCGATTTGGAGATGCAAGTAACCCTGGTTGACCCCGAGGAAAATCCGGGCGGGGTGTGCCTATACCGGGGCTGTATCCCTTCAAAGGCGCTACTGCACGTGGCTAAATTGCTTAACGAATCGCACGAGGCGGCCAATTGGGGCGTTGAATTTGGTAAACCCAAGATTGACCTGGACAAACTGCGCGGCTGGAAAGACGGCGTGGTCAAACAATTGACCGGCGGCACGGGCCAACTGGCTAAACAACGCCAGATCAACCATATTCGCGGCACGGCCACCTTTGTTGACGCATTGAGCCTGAAAATTGAAAAAGTTGACGGCGGCGAGGCCATCCTGCCTTTTGAAAAAGCCATTATCGCCACCGGCTCGCGTCCAACTCAAATTCCCGCCTTTGCTCTGGACACGCCCAAAGTGATGAATTCCACCGGCGCGCTGGCCCTGGAAGAGATTCCCAAGAAATTATTGGTTGTCGGCGGCGGATACATTGGCCTGGAATTAGGCAGCGTTTATGCCGCGTTGGGCAGCCAAGTAACCGTAGTGGAGATGTTGCCCAACCTACTGACTGGCGCGGATAAGGATTTGGTCAGAATTTTAGCCAAACGACTGGAAGAGAAGTTTGAGGCCATTCTGCTCAAAACCACCGTCACCGAGATGAAAGAAGTCAAAAACGGAATCAAGGCGACATTCGACGGCGACGTGGAAAAGAAAGAGCAGGTATTTGACCGGGTGCTGGTGTCCGTGGGCCGCAAACCCAACTCTGGCGGCATTGGCTTGGAAAACACCGGCGTGGAAATTGACCAACGCGGTTTTATTAAAGTTGACGCGCAGCGCCGCACCGCCGAACCCAATATTTACGCCATCGGCGACGTGGCCGGGGAGCCAATGCTGGCCCACAAAGCTTCGCACGAGGGCCGCGTGGCTGTGGAAGCCATTGCCGG
>JAFGDY010000077.1 GCA_016931895.1 Anaerolineae bacterium | reverse complement strand
TTCAAGTTTGCCGTGGTCAACAGCGCCAGCGGCGACGGCACCACCAACTATTGGGCCAACGACGGCACGGCCAGCTGCGAACCGGCCACGGCTGTGCCACTGGCCGTGAGCGCAGGCTTATTCAACGTGCTGCTGGGCGATACCAGCCTGCCCGGCATGAGCCAGGCGCTGGACGAAACCGTGTTCGGTGAAACCGACACCTATCTGCGGGTCTGGTTCAGCCAGGATGGCACCACCTTTGAGGCGTTGAACCCCAATCAGCGCATTGCCAGCGTGGCCTATGCCCTGCGGGCCAAATATGCCGAGAACGGGCCATCCGGGCCGCCAGGGGATCAAGGTCCCAGTGGCCCATCTGGTCCTCAAGGCCCGGCGGGTGCAGATGGGGCTGACGGCGCGGCCGGTCCCTCTGGGCCAAGTGGCCCTTCCGGTCCTCAAGGGCCAGCCGGTGCGGATGGCGCTGACGGGGCGACCGGCCCCTCGGGTCCTTCCGGGCCAAGTGGCCCATCTGGTCCTCAAGGTCCTGCCGGGGCTGACGGCGCTGACGGGGCGACTGGCCCCTCGGGTCCTTCCGGGCCAAGCGGGCCATCAGGGCCAAGTGGGCCGTCGGGACCATCTATACGTACAGTTGCTTATGCCACCGGACTCGGCCCAAATGATAGTACAGATATAGGCCAAATTACCAGTCGTACTCTATCTTTTGACAAAACAAATGAAACTTCAGCAATTCGTATAAGTTATACCGACAACTTTGGGGTGTTGCACGATGACTGTCGTTGGCAGATACGTATAGACGGTGGCGCTTGCCCAAGCGGAGACTTGATTTACGATTTTTACACCGGTGGCGATACTATATTCCGCAGTCAAGCGGTTGTAGGTTATTGTGAAGGACTTGTGGCCGGAACGCATGTAGTCGATGTTTGGGTTGGCGGGGTATCGGGTACACCAGGAGACTGCTACACAGGTTGGGCTGCTTCCCGCTGGGTCCTTGAAGCAGAAGAAGTGAACTGAGTAGTAGGTCACGCTTGCTGTAGAAAATTGTAGGGTTTAGTCTTTGAAAAGTTACCCCTGATGTCATTTCGAACGGAGCTTGGAAGCGAAGCGACTATAGCGGAGTGAGAAATCCCTGATAGGGCTGATTAACCCTAAATGTGGTGGGTGAGATGGAAAACTTGGTTTTTTGCCAATCAACCCTGCCCTTCATTGTGACTTTATAGGGATTCCTCCCTTTGGTCGGAATGACATTCGGACGAATTGGCCGTAAGGGGTAAGTTTTCAGAGACCATTTGCAGGTATAACCCTACGAATGTTTACATTTAACGTGATCTACTGACAGAACCGGAAAAGCCGATGCTTTATCTAACCAACAAGCCCAGGCCAAAAGGAATAACCCCCGGAGGCGGATTACATAAAGCCGCCTCCGGTTCGGCTCAAACCTGGCCGCTGGCGGCCCTGCTGCTGGGCTTTGCCGTGGCCTTCAACCTTTACCATCTCTACCCGGAGGTTGCTATTCGGGCGCCCCTGTTCAATGACGGAGTGTTGCATTGGCTGGCTCTCAAACAGACCGTGGCAGCGCTAGTCGCCGGGCAAAACCCCACGGATGGTTGGTTGGGCACGATCACGCTGGGTTATCCCTTGTTCCATCACTACCAGCATCTGGCCTACCTGCCCCCGGCCCTGCTGTACGGGCTGTCGGGTCAAACCTTGCCTCTGGACGGCCTGTTCCACTGGACGCGCTACCTGCTGCTGGCGGCCTTTCCGCTATCCATTTTCTGGTCTATGCGGCGGGTCGGCTTTAGCCGTTTGTCGGCGGCAATGGCCGGGCTGCTGGCCTCGCTCATCGGCACCAACGGCCTGTTTGGCTTGGAGTTTGGCAGTTACGTGTGGCGCGGCAGCGGGTTGTATACCCAACTCTGGGGGATGCTGCTGCTGCCGCCCGCGCTGGCCCAGGGCTACGTCACGCTGCGCACCGGGCGGGGCTATGCCGGGGCCGCGCTGCTGCTGGCGGCCACCCTGCTCACCCACCTGGTGTTTGGCTATATCGCGGTGATCTCGTTGGCGGTAATTGCCCTTATCCCTAATCCCGCCTCCAAACCGGGGCCGGGGGGCAGTAAACCCCTCCCCCTGGCAGGGGGAAGTTGGGAGGGGGTAGCGTCCCCGCACGACTTAAGTTCGCGCCCGTGGGAAAACGCCGGGGTGAGGCTGCTGCGTCTGGCTCTGTTGCTGGCCCTGCTGGGGTTGGTGGCGGCCTACTTTCTGCTGCCCTTCTGGCTGGACCGGGCCTATATGAATCGCAGTGTTTGGGAAGAGGCCGGTAAGTACGACTCCTACGGCCACCAATGGGTTTTAACGGCCCTGGTGCAGGGCGAGTTGTTTGATTTTGGTCGCTTCCCGGCCTTAACCTTGCTGGCCGGGCTAGGGCTGGCGCGCTGCTTGTGGCGCTGGCGCGAGGCGCGGTATCGCTGGCCTGTGGTGTTGGCCCTGCTGTGGCTGCTGCTTTACTTTGGCCGCCCCACTTGGGGGCCGCTGCTGAACCTGCTGCCGCTCAGCAACGATTTGCATTTCCATCGTTTAATTGCGGGCGTCCACCTGGGGGGCGTGTTGTTAATGGGTTTGGGCCTGGCCTGGCCCTGGGAGGGGGCATTGGCCGGCTCAAACCCAAAATATCTCTGGCCGGTGGCGGCGCTAACTGCGCTGCTGCTCTATCCTGTTTATGCGGAGCGGGCCGACTATCTGGCTCAAAATAAAGAATGGCTGGCCCAGGGCGAAGCAGCCCTGGCGGCTGAAACCAGCGATCTTGAGGCGCTGACGGCCACGCTGCGCGACCTGCCGCCGGGCCGGGTTTATGCCGGGTTGGGCAACAACTGGGGCCGCGATTACAAAGTTGGGGCCGCGCCCATGTATGCCTTGCTGGCCCAGGCAGGCCTGGATAACTTGGGCTATCTTTATCACGCCCTTTCGCTCAATGCCGATATGCAGGCGCTTTTTGATGAGAACCGGCTTGACCACTATCACCTGTTCAACGTGCGTTACGTGGTGGCCCCCATTGAGCGGGCCTGGCCCGATTTTGCGCAGCCGGTGCAAACGTTTGGCCGCCACCGGCTTTATCAGGTTAACACCAACGGCTATTTTGACCTGGTAGACACAGACATTGCCTTTAGCGGATACAAAGAAGATTTGTTCCCGGCAGCGTCCGGCTGGCTCAACAGCGCGCTGCTGCCGGCCCAACAGCATCCGGCCATCTGTTTTGAGCCGGGCGCTACCATGCCGCTAACGCAACTGCCCCTGGCGCAGGCCGATAAAATTTTACCGCAACTGGAAATCCCGACCCCGCTATATCGTGGTCAAATAGTGTCTGAGGAAGCTGCCAACAGCGCTTATCAGGCCAATGTAACGGTAGCCCGGCCGAACACCCTCATGCTCAAGGCCACCTACCATCCCGGCTGGCAGGCCGAAGTGGATGGCCAGGCGGTAGCGCCGCTGATGGTCATGCCCAGTTTTATTGGTATTCCGTTAGAGCCGGGCCGGCATCAAGTGCAGTTAAGCTATCAGGCCGATTCCCGGCGTAGCCTGTTGAGCGTTTTCGGCTTGCTGGGGCTGGGTTTGGTCGCTCTGCTTGAATGGCGGGGAGTCAACTTATCCCGGCGTGTGGGCTGGTCTACATCTTATCGGCGCTGGCCAGTGGTTATTTTCTAAACAGTTGGACCAAGGTAAGTATCGCCCTGGTTGTGACGCTATTGGGGGTAATGATCCAACTCCTGGGCATACTGGTCAACTATAGCTATATCTACTGGGACTGGCTGAATATGGGGTTCTCTCTGGAAAACCCTCACTATCTATTCCAGGTGAATATTTCGCCTGTGCCCATGCACTTAAAGGCGCTATTGGAGCAACGGTATCTTGACGGTTGGCTGCTGTGGGTTTACCGGCATTTTGGCAAGCCGGTTTTTGGGGGGACCATCTTCATTCCGTTATCAATATTAGTTTGGTCGGTCAGATGGCTAAAAAACGAAGCGTTCATTAAATGCGATTCAAATCATCTCCTTTTGAGGCCAAAGCGACCCCGCAAGCCCAACCGATTTGTAAAACCGGCCGGGTAGCAATTCGGCAACGTTGGGCGTGATGATGTCTCAGTTTACGGTTTACTGTTTTGCCAGAGCAAGTTGAACGGCATTGATGGCCCGCTCAACATCCAGCTCATTTGTGTTCCAATTGCACACCGAAACGCGCATACAGCGTTTGCCTTGCCACGTCGTCCCACTAAAAAATGCTTCGCCAGATTCAAGAACATTGGCAATAACGTTGTCTGTGCGCCGATCATGATCGGCATCCGTCGCATTGGGTTTCGCGCTGAGAAAACGCACTAACCCCTGGTTTATTTGTGGTTCCCAAATCAATTCAGCGCCGGGTAATGCGCCAATGCGTGTTACCAGGCGATGGGCATATTGACAGGTGCGTTCGATTAGCTCAGCCACGCCCTGTTTACCCAGTTGCCGGAGAGCGGCATAGGTGGCGACGCCGCGCGCGCGGTGAGACCATTCCGGAGTCCAATCCATCTGGTCACGAGCAATCGCATCGTGGGTTAAATAACTCGCCCGGTGAGACATGGCCGCTTGATGCGCCCTTGCATCTCTAACAAAAGCGTAGCCACAATCGTAGGGCACATTAAGCCATTTATGCCCATCAACCGCCCACGAATCCGCTTGCGCTACGCCGTTTAGCAAATGTTTATACTTGGGGCTTGCCGCTGCCCATAGCCCAAAAGCCCCATCAATATGCACCCAAGCCCCATGCGCGTGCGCGATGGGGATAAGCTCCTCAAAAGGCTCGAACCCCCCCGTGTTGATGTCGCCGGCCTGTAACAATACGATGGTTGGCTGGCCGGCGTGTTCTTGAAGTCCTCTCAGGAGGTCTCTTGCGTCTAAATGCCCCTGTTCATTTACAGGTATATCAACCACATTGTCATTACCAATCCCCAACAAACGGACAGTCCGCGCAATTGAGCCATGTCGTTGGTTATTACTCAAGATGCGGAGGGGCGGTGCGCCGGCCAATCCCTTTCGTTCCACATCCCAGTTATGTTTGGCCAACATAGCATTTCGAGCAGCGGCCAGACAAGTCACATGAGCCATGGAACAGCCCGTGACCAGAGCAAAACTTGCTTGCCGGGGCAGACCCAGCAGCTCTTTCAGCCACTGTCCACAAACTTCTTCAATAACGGCTATGGCCGGGCCGGAAGCATACAAAGCGGCGGGCTGGTCCCAAGTAGACGTAAGCCAATCGGCAGCAAGGGCGGCCGGTACCGAGCCACCGACTACCCAACCAAAGAACCGTCCTCCCGAAGTGCCTAATATCCCTCCTTGCGCGTCGGCCACCAACTCATCAATAACTTGAGTTGCGTCCATCCCCTCGTTGGCAAGCGGGTGGCCTAAACGTTGGCGCAAGTCAGCGAGACTTGTGGTGGTTGATACGGGAGCTTGGTCAAGGCTCTCAATATAGTTCAAGGCATGGGCAAGCGTAGATTCAAGCAATCTTCGATATGTCATTTGTACCCCTCCATTTTTCATGAATTCTCAGGGCCGGCCGCGCGCTTTTAGCTGGTTAATTTCGTCAATTATTCGGTTATATATCTATAAAATCGAAAAATTTACGGAGAATATATAAAAACGTCGAATATTATACGATAAAACAATTATTTTGTCAACAGCCAATCGGGAAATTATTATAAGGCCGACTTTTGGGGTGTACTTTACGTAGACAATATACGATATTTTTAGAACGAAATCCCCCCGATTTTTGCGGTTTTTTAGAAAAAAAAGGCTGACATTTCAGTCAGCCCTATGCAGCCCAATCCAAACATCCGATTCAAACCAACCTTAGAAAAAACCCATTATTTTCGCAGGCGTCCGATTCAATCAAATGCCATCTCAGTTTTCCACACTTCCCAGACCTTACCAACTAAATCCGGCCCTGGTTTCAGTGTCGCTTTACCGGGTTTCCAGCCCGATGGTGTCGCTTCGGCTCCTTTACTCTCTCGTACAAGCTGAAAGGCTTGAATTTGACGCAGCGTTTCACCAACATTTCGACCCACTGGCGGGGTCAATACCTCATACCCCTGGATATTCCCATCGGGGTCAATGATAAACCTGCCTCGTGTCTCAACCCCGGCATCCTCATCATAGATACCGTATACTGTGCCGACTTTTCCCCCCGTATCGGATAACATCGGAAATGGAATTCCCCCCGAAACCATCTTTGATAGTTCATGATCATTCCACATTTTATGGACAAACACACTATCTATACTCATTGACAATACTTCAACCCCAAGCTTTTGAAATTCAGGAAACTTTTCAGCAACTGCTGAAACTTCTGTCGCTCAGACAAAGGTAAAATCACCAGGATAGAAACACAATACAACCCATTTGCCCAGATACTCCGACAATTTTATGTTTACAAATTTGCCCTTGTAATAGGCAGGGGCAGAAAAATCGGGCGCTTTTTGGCCTACTCTAATCATTTTTTTCTCTCCCTTATCTGTAATTTCTTCTTTTGCTATTTTTTCTTCCACCGTTTCACCAACTGGTCCCCCTGTTGGTCGAGCACAACCTACATTTGTGTCTTCTTCCATAAATGATGCTCCTTTTCTTACGTGAGTTATTCAATCACACCTAAATAACAGCCAAAACAAAACACAAATACTTGGATTTGATTAGGGTGTGTTTCAAATCAGTTGAAGGAGTGCAGAATTCATTCTGCCTCTGCCAAAAAGCGGAATAAATTCCGCACTTCAGGGGTAGTCTCAACTCAAATGAAACACACCCATTTGATTATTATTTACCAACATATTATATTTTGCGCTCTTTGGGAAATTGTGTCAAAATTCGTGACTTTCCAAAATGGCCGTAACCGCTATAATAGAGGAAAGTCTTTGAACAAACAGTGCCTTTTTGGAGCGGAGTGTGAAAAATGACCAATAAACTCATTATTTATCTTAAAAAATTGATCCCCTCTAAAACTGCCACCCCCGCCGTAGACCCTAAAACCATCCGGTATCTCAAACGACAACCCTTTTTCAGGCATACCCCGGAACCGGTCCTGGCCCACATTGCCACCAGAATAAAAGAACGCAGCCTGGCCAAAGGCGACATTCTGCTCCACGAAGGCGACCCCAGCGAGTCGCTCTTTATCATTCGCACCGGCTGGGTTAAGGTGGTGGCCGCAGGCGCCGCCGGCGAAGAGGTAGTGCTTAATCAACACGGCCCTGGCCAGGTGATTGGCGAGATGTCGCTGATTGACCAAAAGCCTCGCTCCCATACGATGGTAGCCCTCCGGCCGGTGGAAGCCCTGGAAATTGAGTACGACGTGGTGCTGGACGTGCTGGACCACTATCCGGTTTTGGGCCGCTCCCTGCTGCAAGAGATGTTTGAGCGGGCGCGTTTTGCCAACGCCTACATTGAGGAAAGCATTGAGTGGTGCCGCCGCATTGCGGCCGGCGATTATGATTTTGTGCAAGAGCAGGTGGAGCAAACCCAATCTACCATTGTGGGCATGGACCACTCCGACCAGGCCCGGGCCAGCGCCTTTCTCTCCGTTTTCTTCAAAATGGCCGAGGACGTAAAAAAGCGTGAAGACGACCTCAAACGGCAGGTACAGCAGCTCACCATTGAGATAGACGAGGTAAAGCGGAAAAAGAAGGTACAGGAACTCACCGAGACCCAATTTTTTGAAGACCTGCTGGCCACGGTGCAGGAAATTCGCCAAAGACGCCGGGCCAAAGAAGAAGCAGAGGGGCAGGATAGCGAGGAATTTCGGCCAGGGCAAATTTAATTACCGGAAAGTTGAAGCCCCAAAAAAGCGCCGTTAGAAACAGCAGCCCACCGGCCCAATTCAAATCTCCTGGTATGGTTGGCCGTTTGCGAGAAACCAGTTTAGGCATTAGCTATGATATTTTGGGGATCAGCAGTTTCGGCTTCATCAGCCGGTGCCAAATTGGCGGTCGCCGGCGTCGCCCAGGCCGGGCACAATATAGCCAATCTCGTTGAGGCGTTCGTCAACGGCGGCCAGATGGATGTCCACATCAGGGTGAGCGTCGTGTAAAGTTTTAATGCCTTCCGGCGCCGCGATAAGGCCCATAAATTTGATGCGCTCTGCGCCCCACTGTTTGAGAATATCTACGGTGGCGGTGGCCGAACCGCCGGTGGCCAGCATTGGATCCAGCACAATGCAAATCTGCACGGTTGGTGAAACCGGCAGTTTGTTATAATACTCTACCGGCTGCAGGGTACGTTCGTCGCGGAACAGGCCAATGTGCCACACTTCACTGCCGGGCATCATTTCCCACACCCCTTCAACCATGCCCAGCCCGGCGCGCAAAATTGGCACCAGGCCAATGCGCTCCTGGAGCATCGCCCCGCTGGTTGAACCCATTGGGGTTTCCACGGGGGTGGAGGCGGTGGCCAGGTCTTGGGTGGCTTCGTAGGCCAGTAACATGGAAATCTCTCGCACTAATTCTCTGAATTTCCGTGGCTCTGTGGTTTTATCTCGCAAAATGGTCAATTTGTGCTTGACCAAGGGATGGGAGGATTCGTACACATTTTTCATTGGTTCTTCACCTGTGGGTTTTAATTTTAATATCTTTGGCGCCGCTATCCCGACGGCCTGCTAAGAAACTGCCGGTAGGCTTGGGGGGCGTCCCCCCATTAGTTTCTTTTCCTGGTTGAATAAGGCCCCGGCCTTATGGAACCCGCATTATAAACTGAGGGAATGGAAATGACAAAGCGATTTGGGGCAGGATATAATGGGGTTGGGCCGGTTTAGGTGAAATTACCCTGCGGAAAAATTGTGAGGATAGTTTCTTTTTGCCACAGGTTAAACCCAATGCTATAATACACCCGGGTAAACACCCTGAACTTGTTTTATTAACGAAGGAGAAAATTATGAGATTTGGTGGATTAGGCGGCTGGGAATGGCTCATTATTTTGATAATAGTGATCGTTCTGTTTGGCGGAAGCCGATTAGCCGGTGTGGGCAAAGCTTTGGGCCAATCAATTCGGGAATTTCGAGAAGGGGTCCGCAGTGGCGACGATGAAAAGAAAAAGGCAGAAGATGCCTCTACCAATGACGAGAGCGCGCCTGAAGATAGTTAAATCCCCAGCCTGAATGATCATCCAAAGTTAGCCTGCCTCTTGGCAGGATTGTTCCCAAACTTATTTTGGGCATAAAAAGTGCAGCCGTTTATAGGCTGCACTTTTTCTTTTGGGGTAATGCCAAATTCTAAAGACCTCGTACTCTTTGCAGGGCTTCAGAACTGCGAATTTTTTACGGATAAACCCGGCCCAGGGTGCGGGGGAAGGGATTGGTCTCGCGGATGTGGTGGATGCCCGCAATCCAGGCAACAGTCCGTTCGATGCCCAGGCCAAAGCCGCTGTGGGGCACGCTGCCGTAGCGCCGCAGGTCAAGATACCAGGTGAAAGCTTCGGCCGGTAGATTTTCTTCATGGATGCGTTTGAGCAGCAAATCCGGGTCGCTGATGCGCTCGCTGCCGCCGGTGATTTCGCCGTAGCCTTCGGGCGCAAGCATGTCCACGCTTTTGCACACCTCCGGGCGATCCGGCCATGGTTCCATGTAAAAGGCTTTAGCCTGAGAGGGAAAGCCGTAAATAAAGATAGGCTGGTCAAATTGTTTGGTCAATTCTGTTTCATGAGGACTGCCAAAATCCTGGCCCCACTCCAGGGCCAGCAAGTTTTTTAATTCCGGGTCGTCCGTTTCAGCGCAAATTTTTTCAATGCGTTCGACGGCTTCATCATAGGAAACGCGCGGAAAGGGGGGGATGACTTTTTGCAACATCTTGGTGTCTCGTTCCAACACGTTTAGCTCATTGGCCCGTTCTGCCAGGCAGCGCTGCACAATATAACTCACAAACTCCTCTTCCATCTCCATTAATCCGTCCAGGTTGCAAAAGGCCATTTCGGGCTCCAGCATCCAAAACTCGGTCATGTGGCGCCGGGTTTTGCTTTTTTCGGCCCGGAAGGTGGGGCCAAAACAGTATACTTTGCCAAAGGAGTAGATATTGGCTTCGTTATAAAGTTGACCCGTTTGAGCCAGGTAAACGGTATCGCCAAAATAGTCCACTTCAAACAGGGTGCTGGTGCCCTCGCCGGCAGCAGGGGTGAGGATGGGGGTGGTCATTTCAACGTAGTCGTGTTGATCCAGCCAATCCCGGCACGCCCGCATCACGGTAGCCCGCAGCCGCAATAAAGCCCACTGCTTGCGGCTGCGAATCCAGAGGTGGCGATTTTCCAGCAAAAATTCTACGCCATGTTCTTTGGGCGTAATGGGATACTCCTCGGCAAGCTGCACTACTTCCAGGTGGGTGGTGTCAATTTCATAACCGCCCGGCACGCCCGGCGCTCGTTGGTTTTCTTTAACCGTGCCCTGCACTACTACCGCCGTTTCCTGGGTGAGCCGTTTGCCTGCCTCAAAAACTTCTTCCGGCAAATTTGGTTTAAAAAGCACGGTTTGGATAACGCCCGTGCCGTCGCGCACCTGGAGAAACTGAATTTTGCCCTTGCCGGTTTTAGCATAGAGCCAGCCTTGAATGGTCACTGCCTGGCCAACGTGGTTGGCAATGTTTTGGATGGATATAATTTTGTTCAATTAAATGCTCCTTGTCACCGCCCCAGCAAGAGCAGCACCCCGGCTATAACAGCCAGTACGGCGAGAACCATGTCCTTGGCCTGAAAAGTGACGCCCAGCAGGTTGAACAGACCAATCAAGATCAAAAAAACGGACAATAAAAGCCGGCCCAAATTTTGGGTTGGTTTTTCTCTTATGTCCAAGATGATCAGCAGCCCGGCCACAATGGCGATGACGGCCAAAATGAGTTCGCCCGAAGGAATGTTCAAGTTGAGTAGAGGGATTAAACCCGTTAAAATGAGCCAAGTCGCCAATAGAAATGTTCCCAACTTTCCAAAGAGTTTCATGCAAATGCTCCTTTCATTATTTGTAACTATTTACTTTGTCACAGTTGCTCTGAGGCCGGAGGCCGAAGAATCTCCATGTGGCATAACGTTGCGTCAGTTTTGATATATTTCATGGAGATTCTTCGCTCGTTCCTCGCTCAGAATGACATGGCCTGAATAATTTGTACGTTTGACGCAACCCGATAACACCCTATGAGCCGCCCTCTAAAACAGCATTTTACCAACCGGCGCGCCGGCCCGATTCAACCATTTTTTTGAGCTTGGCCAGGCTGTTTTTCATGGCCCGGCGCGTGGCAGAGCGCCGGCCCAAAATATCCATAATCCGGGCGATAATGCCATTGGGCCGGTAATCCCAAACCCAGGTCAGGCGAGTTCCCCCACCCGCCGCTTCAAACTCCCAACTGGCTTCACTCCCCCGGCCAAAGGGACTACTGGCGGCAGCATCAATTACCCGCATCCTGGAAGATGATGGGAACTGGTAAGCCGCATATTCGGCATCCCAGGTGAAAACGGCGCCGCCCTTTGAGTCAAGGCGCAGAAGCGTGCCCTGGCGAATAGGGCGGGGGGTCAACAGTTCTACGTGGGCCACTTGCTCATCCCATTCAGGCCGGCGCTCAATGTCGTGACAAAATTTGAACACGTCGGCCCGGTTTACAGTAAGGTCAATGCTTTCTTCAATACGGGGCATGGCTCTCTCCTGATCTGTAATAAGGGATTTTTTCTTTGACTATTGTACTATGAACTGCGTTTCCTCGCCAGTAGCCTCTGTTAGCGCTTTATCTATTTTGGCAGCAAAACTTTTGCCAAAGCCTTAACTCTGTCTTATGATACGGCCATTATGACTTTGCGGTCTAATTCCACCCCGCCAGCCAACTCAGTTCCATCAGCCTCTTGGCGTCGTCTGGGCCGTCTATTGGCCTGGCCTTGGGAACTGGTGTTGCTGCTCCTTGTTTTTGGCTGGCTATACCGGCAAACATTGCCCCCCGGTATCAGTTCCTGGATGATTGAGGGCTGGGATTCCGCAATGTTGCAGATTACCGGCAGTACCTGGGGCATTCCCCATTCGCCGGGTTATCCCCTTTATATCATCCTATCTAATCTGTTCGTCCGCCTGATGGGCCTGATCCCGGGTTTGTCAGATACTACCGTGGTCTGGCGGGTCAGTTTTTGGTCTACCGCCACCAGTTTGTTTGCCCTGATTTTTGTTTACCTGACCATCCGCCGGTTGAACCGGGGACGGGCCGCCGCCGTTATTGCCGGCAGTCTCTTGGGCCTCAGTTTTATTTTCTGGCGGGCGGCAATTATGGCCGAAGTTTACAGTTTGAACGCGCTCATTTTTGCCTTAACCTACTGGTTGGCCATTTTGTGGTATCACCATCCCCGCCGGCGCCGGCTTGTGGCCCTGGGCTTGATCTTGGGCGCGGGTTTGGCCCATCATCGCACCGCCTTTATTTTGCCCCCCACCATTGCCTTGTGGGTGGCCCTGAAATATTTCTCACCCGCCCCAACGGGAGCGCAGACGCAACCTTACAAAAGCATTATTCGCAGCTGGTTGATTTTGGCCGGGGCAGCCTTAATCCCCTTGCTGACCTATCTTTACCTGCCCTGGGCGGCCCGCTATCGGGTGGGGCTAACCTGGCTTTATGCCGATGTCTCAGACTGGAATACCTTTTGGTTTGTGGTTTTGGCCAGAGAATGGTGGGGGTTGGTGACCCCTCCCCATAACTTCCAGGGGTGGAGCGAAGCTTTGCAAATCCTATTTTGGCAACAAGCCGGCCAGATTACGGCGGTGGGCGTTATCGCCGGTTTGATCGGCCTGATTGCTTCTCGGCGTTACCTGTGGTTGTTTGGCCCGCCGGTTCTGGCTTTGGTATTTTTTGGCGTATCTTACCGGGTAGCCGATTTGGATAGTATGCTCATCCCCCTTACCTTGACCCTCTGCCTGGGGGTCGGCATCCTGGTTGGCATTTTTTATAAAATTATCGCGTACCAGTTGATCACCTTGCTTAGAGTGCAAGATGAGGTATTTAGAGGCAAGTGGCTCGTTCGGGCCGGCCGCTGGACAATTTCCATCGGCCTGCTGATCGGGGCTTATTTTCTTTTTCGCCCCCTGGCCGAAGCCAATTATGCAGCCGTAGATTTGAGCAGCGATTGGCAGGCGGTTGATTTGGTGGAAGAAGTGGTGGCCATCGCTGAAACAGGCACACCCTTGACCATCATCGGTCAGGATAATAGTGTGTTACCGGATTTTATTTATACCCAAGTGGTGCTTAACCAGCCGGTTGAACCACTCTCTACTACCGGCCTGAGCCGCATGCCAGAAGAAGCCAGCATCGCTTTATTGCAAAACAGGTTCAACCAGGGCCGGCGGATCCTGGTTGATATTGAAACCATTGAATTGGGTTTCATCCCCTGGTTAAACGAAGCCATTGAAACCGGCCAAATTTTTAAGGCCCCCACCGGCCATCCTTACCTGTGGGAACTCCTGCCGCGGCCAATGGGCCACGTGTTGCCGGAGTATGAGCTTTGGACGCAAATCCCCCCCGGTCAATTTTTGGACGGCCAGATTTCTATCATTGCCTATCATCAGCAAGTGGTGCATAAGCGGACCGGCTGTTTTTTGCGTTTGACCCTTTTCTGGCGGGCTGAAAAATACATTGAAGGGGATTATTATGTCTCCGTACAGCCTCTGGGCGGCGAGACGGTTTTGGACAAAAACGACCACCTGGCCCTTATGCGCGGCTACTTGCCCACCTCCCAAATGCGCCCCGGCGAAATTGTGCGGGACGAAATAGACATGCTGATCCGCCAGCCGGCGGCGTTGCCCGGCGTAATGTTGGTTGTGAATCTCTATCAGATTCAAGGCAACCAATTTCCCACTTTTGGCCAGGTCACCTTGCCCATTGAGATTGATCCAGAAGAATGTAAATAGAAAATTGAACCGCTGCCAAAGGGTTTGATGCAAAGCTGCCCAAAATCAGGCAGCTTTTTTATTGGCGTCAGGTTTGACATTCATTGACACAAATCAATATTTTCCCAAAGCCCGTAACCTTATTCTATGCCGAAGAAACGAGGAGGGCAGCCAGTATACACGGATGGGGCGATAGCATGTTTGCTAACGGTCAAGGCGGTATTTCACCTGGCCTATCGTCAAACCGAAGGCTTTGCTGGTTCGATCAGTCAATTGTTGCGCGTGAGCTTGCCCATTCCCAATTACACCACCTTGAACCGGCGGGCCAAAAAGCTAGAGATCCGGTTGCCTGTCAGCGAGAAAGGCCCTATTTACCCAGGACAATCGCATCTATTATGTTAAGGCAGAAAGCACCTTGAACAGATAATGTTCACTCCAACCGGTTTTGAGGCGTTTGGCTTTGATGCCACACTTGGCCGTTGTCTCGTGGCGCAACAGATTGAGGGTGATGTGGCGGATATCCAGCCGTTTTGGCTCGGGCAAGTAGCCAAGATCGGGATCCAGTGCTGGTTGTTAGATCGGCTTGGCCTCGTTTACCGGCCCGCACCCTGCCGGGGCGACAGTATGTCTATGAGCCTGGCCGGGGCTTCAAAGGCAAACCGGTGGTGCCCGGTTATACCTATTCTTTCCTGGATTGGGTACTACAAGCTGGTGCAGGTTGGTCGTTGTCGGTCGATGTGAAGCGAGTGAAGCCAGATAGTAGCAATTTGCTGGTGGGCGTGGCCCAGGTCAAGCGGTTATGTGCAGCGCGGGCGGGTTTGACAGACTTGCTGGATATTATCGTCGGTGACTGCAAATACTCACACCCGGAATTCTTACGGGCGGTGCAGTTCTTACCTTGTGGCAAGGTGACCCGCCTGGCCAAACACCGGGTGTTGTGTGGACAACCCGAACCCAAACCAGCCGGCACGTGGTTGTTGTGGTTGCCTCCCCAAACCATCCCTTCTACTGTGACCCTCGGCCTGGAAACTATCGGGCGGGCTTATGACCATCGGTGGCCGATTGAACGCGGCAACCGCTTTCGCAAACAAACCTTGAATTGGCCCCGACCTCAATTTCAAACCCCAGCAGCGGGCGACCGGTGGACCACGCTGGTCACCTTAGCCTTTTGGCAGTTGTATCTGGCCCGATCCCTGGTCGCAAATTGTCCCCTGCCCTGGCAGCCCAAACAAAGCCAGCTTAGCCCGGCTCGAGGACAACAAGGCTGGCCCGATATTTTTCTCCAGATTGACCAACCTACCCGACTGCCCCAAACGCGTGAAAAATCTCCTGGTTGGCCTATAAAGGTAAGCCACGACGGCGCAAACAGCGTGACCCTGTGGTCAAAAAATCGGCCAATTCGTCAAATATCAATAGAATATTGGCCTGAAACTCGATTGTTAAGGTTCAAATTCAATCCCTGGCTTCGACCAGGTTAGTTTACTTTGTCTAAATACGAGAT